>JAQVKR010000319.1 GCA_028694565.1 Gammaproteobacteria bacterium
TCCGCCTCGACCGCCAGTCCCTGCCCGCCTTCGTGGGCCACGGCCAGAGCTACTTCATCACCCGCCTGTTCCGCGACCTGGCCTTTCCGGAGGCGGACCTGGCCGGCACCAACCTGCGCCTGGAGCGCCAGCGGCGCTGGCTGGAGCGGGTCGTCTACGCCGCCGCCGCCGGCGTGACCCTGCTGGCGGCCGCCGCCTGGACCACCAGCTACACCACCAACCAGGCCTACGTCAGCGAGATGGACGGCCAGGTCCAGGCCATCCAGGCGCAGATCGACGCCATGGACCCGGATCAGCGCGACCTCATCAGCGTGCTGCCGCTGATGAACGCGCTGCGCAACCTGCCCGGGGGCTATGCCGCGAAGGACGAGGGCGTGCCCCTGCTCATGGGCCTGGGGCTCTACCAGGGCGACAAGCTCGGCACCGAGGCGAAGTCGGTCTACCAGCGGGTGCTGCGGCGCGCCTTCCTGCCGCGGGTCATCCTGCGCCTGGAGGATCAGCTGCGCAGCGGCATGGGCAAGCCCGACTACCTCTACGAGGCGCTGCGGGTCTACCTGATGCTCGACGACCCGGACCACTTCGACGCCGCCACCGTGCGCACCTGGATGGCCTTCGACTGGGAGCAGAACCTGCCCCGCGACGTGAGCAAGGAGCAGCGCCAGCAGCTGGAGGAGCACCTGGCCGCGGCGCTGGAGCGGGAGGCCGGCACCGCCCCCATCCCGCTGGACGGCGAGCTGGCGTCCCGGGCCCGCGAAGTGCTGCTGCGGGTGCCGCTGGACCAGCGCATCTACGCCCGCATCAGGCAGGAGAAGATCGCCAACGAGATCCCCGACTTCACCATCAGCGCCGCGGCGGGACCCGACGCGCCGCTGGTGTTCGTGCGCAAGAGCGGGCTGCCGCTGAACCAGGGGGTGCCGGGGCTCTACACCTACGACGGCTACCACCAGGTGTTCGCCACGCAGGCGCCGGACCTGGTGCGCGAGCTGGCCGGCGAGAGCTGGATCCTCGGCCCCCAGGCCCCCACCGCGGACCCGGCGAAGCTCCAGGAACTGGTGGCCTCGGTGCGCCGGCTCTACCTGCAGGACTACATCGCCCGCTGGTCGGACCTGCTCGACGATCTGGACATCGCCCCCTTCACCAGCCTGCGCCAGGGGGTGGAGATCCTGCGCGTGCTCTCCGGGCCCGACTCCCCGCTCAAGCGCCTGCTGGTGGCGGTGGCCCGGGAGACCATGCTCGACCGCCAGACGGAGGCCGAGACGGGGCTGGTGGAGCGCGCCACCGACAAGGTGAGCGCCCTGCGCGATCGGTTCGGACGGCTGTTCAGCGAGCGCGCCGCCACCGCCGGCGCCGCGCCCGACACCCCCGAGCGGCAGGTGAGCCAGCGCTTCGAGCCGCTCAACCGGCTGGTGGTGGCCCCCGAGGACGGCGCGCCGCCCATCGACGGCCTCATCGCCAGCCTCAACGAGCTCTACCTCTACGTGAACGCCATCGCCAGCGCGGCGGACCGCGGCGGCGCGGCCCTGGAGGCGGCCCGCAGCCAGGCCGGGATGGGCGGCGACGTGGTGGGCAAGGTGCGCACCGAGGCCGACCGCCTGCCGCTGCCGCTGCAGGGCTGGGTGAAGGGCGTGGCCGCCGACAGCGCCGGCATGACCATCGGCGGGGTCAGCGCCCACCTCAACAACATCTGGACCTCCACGGTGCTGCCCTTCTACCGCCAGGCCATCAGCGGCCGCTACCCGCTGGCGCGCTCCAGCGAGCGGGAGGCGACGCTGGAGGATTTCGGCCGCTTCTTCGGCCCCGGCGGCCTGATGGACGACTTCTTCAAGAAATACCTGGAGTCGTTCGTGGACACCTCCGGGTCGCAGTGGAGCTGGCGCGCCGCCGCCGGCGGCTCCCGGCTCGGCATCTCCAACGCCGTGCTGCAGCAGTTCCAGAACGCCGCCGCCATCCGCGACGCCTTCTTCCCCGCCGGCGGGCAGACCCCCTCGGTGGGCTTCACCCTGGTGCCCCAGAGCCTGGACGCCGGGGTGAGCCGCTTCCTGCTCGACCTGGAGGGGCAGCTGGCCGACTACCGCCACGGCCCGACCCGCCAGGTGCGCCTGCAGTGGCCCGCGCCCAACAGCACCGGCCAGGTGCGGCTGGTGTTCGAGGACACCGCCGGCAACCGCCCGGGCGTCACCGAAACCGGTCCCTGGGCCTGGTTCCGGGCACTGGACAAGGCCACCGTCGAGCCCACCGCCGTGCGCGACCGCTTCAAGGTCACCTTCAGCCTCGGCGGCCACAGCGCCAGCTACGAGCTGCAGGCCAGCAGCGTGCGCAATCCGTTCAAGCTCGACGCCCTGGAGGCCTTCCAGTGCCCGGAACGACTGTGACCCCCGCCGCGGCCGGCTTCCACGGCAAGGTTCCCAGCCACGGGGACTTCGTCACCCGGCGCCTGCCGCGCAGCTTCATCGACCCGTGGGACGGCTGGCTGCAGGACGGCATCACCCGCAGCCGCGAGCAGCTCGTCCCGGGCTGGCTCGACATCTACCTCACCAGCCCCCTGTGGCGCTTCGTGCTCTCGCCCGGCATCTGCGGCGAGCAGGGCTGGGCGGGGCTGCTGATGCCCAGCGTGGACCGGGTGGGGCGCTACTTCCCCCTCACCCTGGCCGCGCCCCTGCCGGCCAACGGCAACCCCCTGCAGCTGATCGACAACGGCGGCCACTGGTTCGCCCGCGCCGAGTCCCTGCTGCTCTCGGCCCTGGACGACGGCTTCGACCTGGCGGCGTTCGACCGCGAGGTGGAGGCCCTGGGCCTGCCGGCCGGCGCCGGCGCCGAGGCGCCGCCGAGCCCGCCCGCCCAGTCCGCCCGCCACCCGGCCTGGCACATTCCGCTGCCCCGGCCGGAGGCGATCCGGGGCGGCACGCCGGACCTGGCCCGCCAGCTGCTGCAGTCCTTCTTCTTCGCCTACAGCCTGTGGTGGACATCGGGGTCGGACCGGGTGGACAGCTCACTCCTCATCTGCCAGGGACTGCCGCCGGTGGAAGGCTTCTCCGCCCTGCTGGGGGGCGACTGGAGCCGCTGGGGCTGGCAGACCCGCAACCTCGCGGCGGACACGGCCACGGCCCCATGAGCGCGCCCCTGCGCTGGAGCTCCGCCTGCGTCACCGACGTGGGCCGCGTGCGCAAGCTCAACGAGGACGCCTGCCTCTCCCTGCCCGAACGCGGCCTGTGGGTGGTGGCCGACGGCATGGGCGGCCACGATGCCGGCGACCTGGCCAGCCGCTGGGTGGTGGAGACCCTGGGCGCCCTGCCCGCCCCCCACAACCTCGGCGACCAGGTGGAGGCGGCCCGCGAGCGGCTGCGGGCGGTGAACCGGCGCCTGCGCGAGGAGGCCGGGCGGCGCGGCAAGTCCGTCATCGGCACCACCGTGGCCGCGCTGGTGGCCTTCGAGGGCCACGGCGTCTACCTCTGGGCCGGCGACAGCCGCGTCTACCGCTTCCGCCGGGGCCGCCTGCGCCGCCTCAGCCGCGACCACAGCCAGGTGGAGGAGCTGGTGGCGGAAGGACTGCTCGCGCCCGAGGAGGCCGAGAGCCACCCCGCCGCCAACGTCATCACCCGGGCGGTGGGGGGCGAGGAGAATCTCGAGGTGGACGCGGAGATCGTGGAGCTCGCCCCGCGGGATCTCTTTCTCCTCTGCAGCGACGGGCTGTATAAAGAGCTGAGCGAGACCGACATTGCCGGCATCCTCGCCCGCACTCCCTCGCCCCGCGCCGCCCGGCAGCTGGTGGACACGGCGCTCGAGCGCGGGGCCCGGGACAACGTGACGGCGCTGGTGGTGCGGGTGGAGCCGGCCGAGCCCGGCGCGCCGCCACCCCGGCAGCGCCCCTGACGATCGACGACCATGCATCCGTTCCAGACGGCACTCAACGAACACCTCCAGGGCCGCCTCCCCGAGGCGACCCTGCTCGACGCCTGCGACGCCGCCCTCGCCGCCGGCGACCTGCCCGCGGAGGACCTGCGCGCGATGGCCGACGCGGCGCGCGCCGAGGGGCTGGACCCGGCCGTCCAC
>JAQVKR010000320.1 GCA_028694565.1 Gammaproteobacteria bacterium
GGGAATCTCTCGGCGCGGATTCCCGTGCCTGAACGGGGCGAGTTCGCCGAACTGGCCAGGGACATCAACTCCCTGGCCGAATCGCTGCAGAACCTGACCCAGGACATGGATCGCCAGGTCCAGCTGCAGACCGAGCGGCTGGAGCAGAAAACCCGCTCTCTCGAGGTTCTCTACGACGTGGCCGCCGGGGTGAACTCCTCCCGCGACCTGGATGATCTGCTCACCCGCTTTCTCAGCACGGTCATGAAGATCGTCGATGCCCACGCCGCTGCGGTGCGCCTGATCCAGGACGACAACCAGATGCGGCTGGTGGCGAGCATCGGCCTGGAGGAAGGGGTTGCCGAGCGGGAGCGGATCATGCCCACCGACAGCTGCCTGTGCGGAACCGCGGTGTCCGCCGGCGAGGTGATGTGCCAGCAGGACATGCGCCGTTGCGACGCCCAGATCGGGCGCCCCCTGCTCCCCCGCCAGGAGCTGGAAATGATCGCCGTGCCGCTCCAGTACCGGGGCCGGACCCTGGGTGTCTACAACCTGTTCGTCGACCCGGGCACCCACGACCGGCAGTGGCAGGAGTGGAAGAACCTGCTCAATACCATCGGCCAGCATCTGGGCATGGCCATCGAGAAGTCACGCCTGGATGCCGAGTCCCAGCGCCTGTCGCTCATGCAGGAGCGGGCCATGCTCGCCCACGAGTTGCACGACTCCCTGGCGCAGTCCCTCGCGAGCCTGCGCATGCAGATCAAGATGCACCAGGAAACCCTTGCCGACACGGGCAATTTCCAGGCCCAGATGGAGCTGGCGCAGATCAAGAGCGGTCTCGACCAGGCCTATACGGAACTGCGCGAGCTGCTCGACCACTTCCGGGTCCGGATGGACGAGCGCGGCCTCATCCCCGCCATCGAGGACTTTCTGCGCCGGTTCCGGACCGACACCGGCATCAAGGTCTTCTTCCAGCGCCAGTGCCAATCGCTGGACCTGCCGCCCTCCTACGAGGTCCAGGTGCTGCGCATCGTGCAGGAGGCCTTCGCGAATATCCGCAAGCACAGCCAGGCGAAGACCGCCCGGCTCCTGCTCAGCTGCAACGACGCGGGCGACTACCGGGTGCTGGTGGAGGATGACGGCGTCGGGCATCACGCCCAGCGCCAGGGCGAAGACGCTGAGAGCGGCCTGCGCGGCGAGCACATCGGCCTTTCGGTCATGCGCGAGCGTGCCCGCCAGCTCTCCGGCGAGATCAATATCGAGAGTGACGCCGGCGAAGGGACGCGGGTCGAGCTGACCTTCCACTACCCCACCATCAGCAGTGTCCTCTGAACCGTTCCGGGCGCCGTGGGCGCGTGGTCGCGGATACCAAATTCAAAATATTACCGGGATGTGATATTTTCCGGCGAACCACTCTGACAGGGGCGACTCAGTAGCCAGATGCGGGTCCTGATGATAGATGACCATGCCCTCTTCCGGGCCGGCCTGGCGGCGCTGCTGGAACGCCGGGGCATCGAGGTGGTGGCCTCGGTCGGCGACGGCAAGGAGGGGCTGGAGCTCGCCGAGCAGCTGAAACCCGACGTCATCCTGCTGGACATGCGCATGCCCGGCATGGATGGGATCGAGGTGTTGAGGGCGCTGCGGGAGGGCGGGAACGAAACGCCGGTGGCGGTGGTGACCACCAGCCGCGACGGCATGGATCTGATCAAGTCCATCCGCGGCGGGGCCCAGGCCTACCTCATCAAGGACATGGAGCCCGACGAGCTGGTCAGCGCCCTGCAGGAGGTGACCTCGGGCGAGACGGTGGTGGCCAAGGAACTGGCCGGCGTGCTGGCCCGGGTGGTCCAGGGCGATGGCGGCAGCCCGACGCGCGCGCCCACCGAGCTGGCGGAGCTCACCCCCCGGGAGCAGGAGATCCTCAAGCACCTGGCCGAGGGCCAGAGCAACAAGGTGATTGCCCGCAACCTGGGCATCTCCGACGGCACCGTGAAGCTGCATGTGAAGGCCATCCTGCGCAAGCTGGGCGTCCACTCCCGGGTGGAGGCGGCGGTGATGGCCGTGCAGCTGGGACTCGCGAGGAAGAGTGAATGAACGAGCAGGCGGCGATGGCCGGCGAAGCACGGCCCCTCACCTACATGGGCCTGGTGGACCTCTGCCGGGCCCGGGTGGCCGAGATCTTCCCCTGGGACCTGGCGGAGGAGATCGAGGCGGGGCGTGAACCGCTCATCCTCGACGTGCGCGAGCCCTACGAATTCCAGGCCCTGCATATCGCCGGTTCGCTCAACGTTCCCCGCGGCGTGCTGGAGCCGGCCTGCGACTGGGGCTACGAGGAGACCGTCCCGGCGATCGCCCGGGCGCGCGAGGGGGACATCGTGGTGGTATGCCGCTCCGGCTACCGCAGCATTTTCGCCGCCGACACCCTGCAGCGCATGGGCTACCGCAGCGTCCGCTCCCTGAAGACCGGGCTGCGCGGCTGGAACGACTACGAGCAGCCCCTCGTGGACGGCGCCGGCAATCCCCTCACCCTGGACGACGCCGACGCCTACTTCGCCGCCGGCCCCAGCGACGAACAGCTCGGACCGAAGAAGTAATGCGGTAATAGACAGGATTTACAGGATTGACAGGATTTTTGTGTCGGGTCCGGGGCTGAATCGGGGCACGGATTAATGGACATACCGGATCTGAAACGCAAACGGCCGCTGGATGGAGATCCAGCGGCCGTTTGCGTTCCAGATCACTAACTCTGCGGATACGAGATCTTTACGTTTCTAAATCCTGTCAATCCTGCCGATATAAGAAATCTTTCCGTCTTACTCCCCGGCGCGGCTCGCCTCGCGGGCCCCGGCGGTCTGCTCCGCGGAGGGATTGCGGGGCTGGCCGATGCCGGCCTCCGGGTCGAACCAGGCGAGCTTGTCGTGCAGGCGGACCACCTCGCCGACGATGATCAGCGTCGGGGGCTTGATGGTGACGCCCTCCACCAGCGCCGGCATGGTGCCCAGGGTGCCGATGAACACCTTCTGCTGCGGGGTGGTGCCCTTCTGCACCAGCGCGATGGGGGTCTGCTCCGGCAGGCCGTGGCGAATCAGCTCCGCGCAGATGATGGGCAGTCCCTTCAGTCCCATGTAGAAGACGGTGGTCTGGTTGGGCTGGGCCAGTGCCGGCCAGTTGAGGTTGGTGGTGCCGTCCTTGAGGTGGCCGGTGACCAGGTTGAGGGTCTGGGAAAAATCCCGGTGGGTGAGCGGGATGCCCGAGTAGGCGGCGCAACCGGCCGCCGCGGTGATGCCCGGCACCACCTGGAACGGCACGCCTTCCGCCGAGAGGGTCTCGATCTCCTCCCCGCCGCGGCCGAAGACGAAGGGATCGCCGCCCTTGAGGCGCACCACCCGCTTGCCCTGCTTCGCCAGCTTCACCAGCAGATGGTTGATCTGATCCTGCGGCAGGGTGTGCTTGTCGCGCTCCTTGCCCACGTAGACCAGTTCGGCGTCCCGCCGCACCAGCGCCATCACCTGGGGCGAAACCAGGCGGTCGTAGACCACCACGTCGGCCTGCTGCATGAGCCGCAGGGCGCGGAAGGTGAGGAGATCGGGGTCGCCGGGCCCGGCGCCCACCAGGTAGACCGCGCCGGTCCGGGCTATGGCGGCCTCCTCGCCGGAGAGGGCCTTTTCCAGGGCCTGCTCCGCCAGCTCCTCCTGTCCCGAGAAGACCATCTCCGCCACCGCGCCGCCGAGGACCTGTTCCCAGAAGGCCTTGCGCTCGGCGCTGTTGGAGAAGCGCGCCTGCACGCGTCCGCGCCAGCGGGCGGCGAGATCGGCCAGCCGGCCGTAGGCGGCGGGGATGAGGGTCTCCAGCCGGGCGCGGACGAGCCGCGCCAGAACCGGGGAGCGGCCGCCGGTGGAGACCGCGGCCACCACCGGTGAGCGGTCGATGATGGAGGGTACGATGAAGCTGCCCAGCTCCGGGTCGTCGACGACGTTCACGGGAATCCGGCGGCTGCGGGCCAGCTCCGCCACCTGGCGGTTGACCGCGGCGTCATCGGTGGCGGCGATGACCAACTCGCAGCCATCCAGGTC
>JAQVKR010000321.1 GCA_028694565.1 Gammaproteobacteria bacterium
AGGAGACCGGGCTGTGCCCCGAACCCGTATGGAGTCCGGTGCGCTGGTCCGGACGATGCCCGAATGGCGGGACGCTGGAGAAGAGGCGGCGGAAGGAGCGGCGCGCCGTGGCCCGGCCCCTTTCCGTTCCCGCGCCCGGCGCCGCTGACGGTCGGTTCGTGTCGGCGCGCAGGGTCATTTCCCCCATCCTGCGTGGCGGCGGCCGGGCCGAAAACCGAATACCCGTCCGTTCCGTCGGTAAAACCGCATTCTTGTGTTGCAGAGCGACATTGTCAATGCCCGACCGTTTCCGGCGGCCGGGCCGCCCCGGCCGGGCCTCTGCTATTGTGGTGGGAAACGGGCGGGATGGTGGAGGACGGGATGGATTCGTCGCTGTGGGTGATGGTGCTGCTCGGGGCGGCCATCGGCGCCGTGCTGGCGGGGCTGGAGGGTGCGCTGGTGGGCGGGGTCCTGATCGGCCTGGTGACCGCCGTCAGCCGGCAGGGAGAGCGGTTGCGGCGGCTGGAGGCCGCGCTGGCGCAGTTGCGCCGGGAGACCGCGGCCGAGACGGAAGCGGGTGGCCGGCCGGCGGCGGGGGCGGAGACCGGGATCGGGAGCCGGGCCGGCCCCGCCGCGCCGACCGCCGCCACGGAGGCGGCGGCGCGGGAGTCCGCGGCCGGGAAGACCGCCGCTGCGCCGGGCCGTGCCGCGGCGGAGCCGGAACCCTGGAGCGGTTCGGCGCCGGGCGCCGCGGACCGCGCGGGCACCCCCGCCGGAGAGGGGCCGCTCGGCCGCCTCGTGGCCTCCGGGCGTCTGGCCGTGTGGGTCGGCATCACCGTGCTGTTCATCGGCGTGGCCTTCCTGCTCAAGTATGCCGCCGACAGCGGCTGGCTCAGCGTCGAGGTGCGCCTGGCCGCGGCCGCGATCGGCGGTGTGGCGCTGTGGGGCCTGGGATGGAGCCTGCGGCGGCGCCGGATCGAGTACGCCCTGGTGTTGCAGGGCGGTGGCCTGGGCACCCTCTACCTGACGGTGTTCGCCGCCCTGCGCCTGTACGCGCTGATCGGCGAGGGCACGGCCTTCGCGCTGCTGGCCCTGCTGGCCCTCGCCACGGCGATACTGGCGGTGGTCCAGGACGCCCGTGCGCTGATGCTGGCCTCCGCCACCGGCGGTTTCCTGGCGCCGCTGCTGGCCTCGACCGGCGCCGGCAGCCACGTGGCCCTGTTCGGCTACTACGCCGTGCTCGATGTGGGCATCCTGGCGGTGGCCTGGTTCAAGGCCTGGCGGCCCCTCAACCTGGTGGGTTTCGCCTTCACCTTCGTCATCGGCACCCTCTGGGGCTGGCGTTACTACCGCCCCGAGCATTTCGCCACGGTGGAGCCGTTCCTGATCCTGTTCTTCCTGCTCTTCAACGCCCTGGCGGTGCTCTACGCCCTGCGGCGGAGCCTTGACCCGCGGCGCTACCTGGACGGCACGCTGGTGTTCGGCACCCCCATCATCGCCTTCGGCCACCAGGCCTGGCTGGTGGCCGACACCCGCTACGGGCTGGCCTGGAGCGCCGGCGCCCTGGCGCTGTTCTACCTGGCGCTGGTGTGGGCGCTGCGCGGGCGGGACGGTGTCCGCATGCTGCGGGATTCGTGCCTGTCCCTGGCGCTGGTGTTCGCCAGCGTCACCCTGCCGCTGGCGGTGGATGCCCGCTGGACCGTGGTGGGCTGGGCGCTGGAGGGCGCCGCGCTGGTCTGGATGGGCCTGCGCCAGGAACGCCTGCCGGCGCGGCACTTCGGGCTGCTGCTGTTCCTCGGCGCCGGGGGCTACCACCTGCTGGGGATGGCGGGTGATCGCGCCGTGGTGCCGCTGCTCAATGGCCCGTTCCTGGGCGGCGCGGCGCTGGCGCTGGCGGGTCTGTTCTCGGCCTGGCAGTTCTACCGCCGGCGGGCGGTGCTGCGGGAGTGGGAGGAGCCCGTCGAGGCGCTGGTCCTGATCTGGGGTGCGCTGTGGTGGCTGTGGACCGGGAATTCCGAGATCACGGAGTTCGCGCCCCACGCCGGACACATGCCCGCCATCGCCCTGTTCCTGGCCGGCGGCGCCTGGCTGTTCACGGCGGTGCAGCAGCGGCTCGGCTGGCCGCGCCTGCGCGGCCTGGTCGTGATCAGCCTGGCGCTGGCGGCGGCGGTGCCGGTGCTGCGCTATCTCGAGGTGGGCGCCGCGGGACCGCTGCGGGGGTGGGGCATCGTGTGCTGGCCGCTCATGGTGGCGGCCTTCTACGCGGCGTTGCACGGCCAGGAGCCGGGGCTGTCCGCCCCCCTGCGTCGGGGCCTGCACGCGCTGGCCCTGGCGGTGCTCGGCTTCCTGCTGGCGTGGGAGCTGGCCGGCCGGCTGGCGTCCCTGCCCGGGGAGGGCCCGCCCTGGCCGCTGCTGGCCTGGGGGCTGGTGCCGGCGCTGCTGCTGCTCTGGGTCCGCCATGGCGGCGGCCGGCCGGCCTGGCCGGTCGGCCGCTGGCGGAAAGAGTACCGGACCTGGGTGGTGTTGCCGGTGGCGGCGGCGGGTGCGGCCTGGGTCGTGGACGCCGGGCTGGGCAGCGCCGGCGCTGCCGCGCCGCTGCCCTGGCAGCCGGTGCTGAATCCCCTCGATCTCGCCGTTCTGGCGGTGCTGGGGACGTTGTGGGACTGGTGGCGCGCCGATGCCGGCGCGGCGCCGTGGCGGCGCCGGGTCCCCTGGAGCGAGGCGCTGCTGCCGCTGCTGCTGCTGGCCTGGGTGACCGGCGCGGTGGCCCGCACCGTGCACCACTGGCTCGGAATTCCCTACACCCTGGGTGCGCTCGGCGCCTCGGTGGAGCTTCAGGCCTCGCTGTCCGTGGCCTGGTCGGCCCTGGCCATGGCCACCATGGTGCTGGCCACGCGCCGGGGCCGGCGCGCGGCCTGGTTCGCCGGCGCCGGCCTGATGGCCGTGGTGGTGTTCAAGCTGTTCCTGGTGGATCTGGCCGGCAGCGGAACCCTGGCCCGGATCTTCTCCTTCATCGGCGCGGGCCTGCTGTTGCTGCTGGTGGGCTACTTCTCACCCGTGCCCCCGCGCGAGCCGGCCGCGCCGGCGCCCGATGAGGGGCAGCCAGGCGAAGCCGCCGATGAACAGGGCGAGACCGGCGAGGCTCTCGCCGGCGAAGCTCATGCTGCTGACGAACATGATGATGGCGCCGGCATGGATGAACAGCAGGGCAAGGAATTTCTGCAGACCGCCAGACATGAAGGGGATACCTCCTGAGGCCGCGATCCACCGGGTGGTGGATCCGCATGCCCGGAACGGCGCGGTGTCCGGCTGTTGCCCCTCCGTGGTTTCGGGGCCGTCGCCGCGCTCGCGGCTGGCGCTCCGGACCGCGCGTTGACCCGGTACCCTGGAGAGTCTAGCGGGGCAGCGCCGGGGGAGAGATGAGATCCGTCAATTTCCGCCGCGGCAGCGGCGGATGAGGGCCGCGGTGGAGCTGTCGTGGCCGCCCACGGCCGCGCCCGGCTCGAGCTCCGGCAGGATGGCCCGGGCCAGCTGCTTGCCGAGCTCCACCCCCCACTGGTCGAAGGAGTTGACGTTCCAGATCACGCCCTGGACGAAGATCTTGTGTTCGTAGAGGGCAATCAGGGCGCCGAGGCGCTCCGGGGTGAGGCGGTCCACCAGCAGCGTGTTGCTGGGCCGGTTGCCGGGGAACACCCGGTGCGGAACGGCGCCCTCCAGCGCCGCGCCCGACAGGCCGCCGGCCGCCAGCTCCGCGCGCACCTCGGCCGCGGTCTTGCCGCGCATCAGCGCCTCGCCCTGGGCCAGGCAGTTGGCCAGCAGGATGCGGTGGTGGTCCCCCAGCGGATGGTGGCTCTCGACGGGCGCGATGAAGTCCACCGGCACCAGCTGGGTGCCCTGGTGGATGAGCTGGTAGAAGGCGTGCTGGCCGTTGGTGCCGGGCTCGCCCCAGAGCACCGGCCCGGTGTCCCAGGCCACGGGCTCGCCGGCGCGGGTCACGCCCTTGCCGTTGCTCTCCATGTCCGCCTGCTGCAGATAGGCGGGCAGGCGCTGCAGGGACTGGTCGTAG
>JAQVKR010000322.1 GCA_028694565.1 Gammaproteobacteria bacterium
GCCCCGGGCGCCGCCCCCGCGGCCGAGGCCGAGGCCGATGCGGACACCCTCGCCCGGCTGCTGGGCCGGGAGCCGGCGGCGCCCGGCCGGCCGCGGCCGGCCGCTCCCGGCCCCGCGGTGGACATCAGCGCCTTCATCCACGACCTCGTGGCGCCCCACGTGGCGCCGGCGCCCGCGCCCGGCCAGGCCCTCTACCTGGAGGCGGTGGAGGCGGCCATGGGCGGGCAGCTCTCCGGGCTGCTCCACCATCCCGACTTCCAGGCCCTGGAGGCCGCCTGGCGCGGCCTGCACGGGCTGGTGACGGGGCTGGAGGGCGGCGGCGAGGTGCAGGTCGCGGTGCTGGACATCACCCTGGCCGAGCTGGCGGCGGAGCTGGAGGCGGGCGGGACCGGCGCCCTGGAGCGGCTGCTGGTGGAGCCGGCCGACGGCGGGGCCTGGTCGCTGCTGGCGGGGCTGTTCGAGTTCGGCGCCGATGCGGCGGCGCTGGCGCTGCTGGAACGCCTCGGCGCGCTGGCCGGCCGCGCCGGGGCTCCGTTCCTGGCCGGCGCCGGGAGCTCGCTGCTGGGCGGCGCCACGCCGGCGGCCGTGGTGGAGTCCCCGCAGCCGCTCGCCCCGGAGGCGGAGTCGGCCTGGCAGGCACTGCGCCGCGGCGCCGTCGCCCCCTGGCTGGGGCTGGCCTGGCCGCGGCTGCTGCTGCGGCTGCCCTACGGGGCCGGTACCGATCCGGTGGAGGGGCTCGCCTACGAGGAGCTGCCCGGGGGGCCGGACGAGGGGCGGCTGCTGTGGGGCAGCCCGGCGCTCGCCTGCGCGCTGCTCATCGGCCGCGCCTTCGAGGCGCGGGGCTGGGAGATGGAGCCGGGCGACGTGCTGGATCTGGGGGATCTGCCCGCCTACGTCCACGAGCGGGACGGCCTGCCACGGCTCTACCCCTGCGCCGGGGCCTACTTCGGCGAGCGGGTGCTGGAGGCGGTGCTGGGACGCGGCGTCATGCCGCTGGTGAGCTGGCGGGATCGCAATGCCGTGCGCCTGGCGCGGTTCCAGTCCATCGCCGATCCGGTCCGCGCCCTGGCCGGTCCCTGGCGCTGAGCGGCGTGGCGGAGCCCTTCGACATCCGGCTGCGGGTGGGCGGCGAGACCCTGCGCCTGCGCGGCGAGGCGGACGCGACGCCGGTGCGGCTGGCGGAGGTCCTGCCGCTGCTGTACGGGATCAGCGATGCCCTGGGGGGCGTGGCGGAGCGGGAGGCGGCGGCCCGGGGCCGGACGCTGCGCTGCGGACCCGGCTGCGGGGCCTGTTGCCGGCAGCTGGTGCCGGTGGCCGGCGCGGAGGCCGAGGCGCTGGCGGAGTACGTGGCGGGGCTGGCGCCGGACCGGCGGCGGGCGCTGGAGGCGCGCTTCGCCGCGGCCCGGGAGCGGCTCGGGGCCGCCGGCCTGCTGGCGCGGCTGCGGGGGCCGCCCCCGGCCGACGCCGCCGCCCGCCGGGCCCTGGGCCTGGAGTACTTCGCCCTGGGCCTGGCCTGCCCGTTCCTGGAGGCGGAGTCGTGCTCCATCCACGCCCGCCGCCCGGCGGCCTGCCGCGAGTACCTGGTCACCTCCGACCCGGCCTGGTGCGCAGAGCCGGAGCGCCACCCGGTGGAGCTGGTCGCGCCGCCGCGACGGGCCTCCCGGGCGCTCTACCGGCTCAGCGCGGATGAGCGGCGGGGCGGCGCGGGTCCGGCGGACTGGCTGCCCCTGGTGCTGGCGCTGGAGCGGCCGGCGCCCGATGGACCGGAGGCGCCGCGGCGGCCCGCCGCCGAGCACCTCCGGCGCTTCCTCGCGGTACTGGCTGAAGAAGAGTGAAGGAGACAGCGAACATGGGACAAGGCCGCGTTCCCGGCACCCTCAACCCCGAGGCCCTCTCCGTCGATCTGGATGACGGCACCCTCGCCCGCGCGTCCACGCCGCCGCCCGGGCCGGTGCCCAGCGCCAAGGGCGGCCACAGCAAGGACGGACCCACCGAGTCCCTCGGCGACCGGGTGGTCGCCTACGCCCGCCAGCGCCTCGGCCAGCGGGTGGGCGACGGCCAGTGCTTCGCCCTGGTGGACAACGCGCTGCGCGGCGCCGGGGCCCGCTCCGCCGCCGACTACGGCGAGGTGTCCGCCGACGCCGACTACGTGTGGGGCAGCTCGGTGGCGCTCGCCGGCCTGCAGGCGGGGGATCTGGTGCAGTTCCGCGACTACGACTACACGGTGACGCGGGTGACCACCACCGACACGGCCGTGGACACCGAGGAGGAGGGGGGCGACCGGCCCCACCACAGTGCCATCGTGGAGACGGCGCACGGCGACGGCACGGTAACGGTGCTGGAGCAGAACGCCCCGGACGGGAGCCCGGTCACGCGCACCCGGCTCCACTTCCGCAGCGGCACGCGGCAGGAGGGCAACACCGCCATCACCATCACCGTCAACGGCACCTTCCGCTTCTACCGCCCGCAGCCGCGGGATTGACCGGACGCTGGTGGGTGGCGAGTGATGAGCCCTGCCTGGCGGGATGAATCCCGCCCTACAAATTTACAGTGATGCGTGATGGGGCATGAGTGATGGGAAAGGGCAACCTCGCCCCCATCACCCATCACCCATCACCCATCACCCATCACTCAAACGCATAGGTCAGGTTGCCGCCCTCCACGCCCACGTGCACCCGGGCGATGGGCTGGTCGGCCAGCATGCGGTTGAGGACCTCCTGGCTGATGGCGGGCAGGACGGTGTTGGTGAGGATGGCGTCCACCATGCGCGCGCCGCTCTCCACCTCGGTGCAGCGGCTGCCCACCAGCTTGACCACCGCCTCGTCGTAGGTGAAGGGGATGCGATGGTTCTCCTCCACCCGCTTCTGGATGCGCCCGAGCTGCAGCTTGGTGATCTCGGCCAGCATCTCGTCGCTCAGCGGGTAGTAGGGGATGACGATGAGCCGCCCCAGCAGCGCCGCGGGGAAGACCTTCAGCAGGGGCTCGCGCAGCGACTGGGCGATGCCCTCGGCCTCGGGCATCAGCTCCGGGTCCCGGCACAGGTTCATGATCAGGTCCGA
Organism: Gammaproteobacteria bacterium; assembly: GCA_028694565.1. Classification (GTDB taxonomy): domain Bacteria; phylum Pseudomonadota; class Gammaproteobacteria; order DSM-26407; family DSM-26407; genus Thioalbus. The sequence goes on from JAQVKR010000322.1 coordinate 3,060, forward strand.
GCCCACGTTGGAGGTGAGCAGGATGAGGGTGTTGCGGAAGTCGATGCGGCGGCCCTCGGAGTCCTCCATCCAGCCCTTGTCGAAGATCTGGAAGAACATCTCGTGAACGTCGGGATGGGCCTTCTCCACCTCGTCCAGCAGGATCACGCTGTAGGGTTTGCGTCGCACCGCCTCGGTGAGCACGCCGCCCTCGCCGTAGCCCACGTAGCCGGGGGGCGCCCCCTTCAGGGTGGAGACGGTGTGGGCCTCCTGGTACTCGCTCATGTTGATGGTGATGATGTTCTGCTCGCCGCCGTAGAGGGCCTCGGCCAGCGCCAGGCCGGTCTCGGTCTTGCCCACCCCCGAGGGGCCGCAGAGCATGAACACGCCGATGGGCTTGTTGGGATTCTCCAGCTGCGCGCGGGAGGTCTGGATGCGGCGGGCGACCATCTCCAGGGCGTGACGCTGGCCGATGACCCGCTGGTTGAGGGTGTCGGCCAGGTGCAGCACCGCCTCGATCTCGTTGTGCACCATGCGGCCCATGGGAATGCCGGTCCAGTCGGAGACCACGCTTGCCACCGCCTGGGCGTCCACGGTGGGCAGGATCAGCGGACTCTCCCCCTGCAGCTCGGTGAGCTGGTGCTGCAGGCCGCGCAGCTCCTCCAGCAGGGTCGCGCTGTCGGCGGCGGGCTCCGTCGCGCCCGGACCGGTCTCGACGCCGGTCCCGGCGGCCTCGGCCTCGGCGGCCTGCTCCAGCTCGCTGGCGGTGCCCTCCACCTTGCCCGCCGCGCCGCGCAGCCGGGCGCGCAGGTCGAGGATGTTCCCCACCAGGGCCTTCTCGCCGTTCCAGCGCTCCTCCAGGGTCGCGAGGCGCTCGTGCTCGGCCGCCAGCTTCTTGCGCGCCGCCTCCTCGCGGGCGGCGGTGTCGATGCACACGGCCTGCTCCCGGGCGATGATCTCCAGCTCCGTGTCCAGCGCCTCGATGCGGCGCCGGCAGTCCTCCAC
>JAQVKR010000323.1 GCA_028694565.1 Gammaproteobacteria bacterium
GGCCTGGACGGCGGCATCGACGGCCTTGTGCACCTCTCCGACATCTCCTGGAACATGCCCGGCGAGGAGGCCATCCGCGACTACAAGAAGGGCCAGGAGATCGACACCGTGGTGCTGTCGGTGGACCCGGAGCGGGAGCGCATCTCGCTGGGCATCAAGCAGCTGGAGCAGGATCCCTTCTCCCAGTACCTGGCTGATCACCCCAAGGGCACCTTCGTCAACGGCGTGGTCACCGAGGTGGACAACAAGGGCGCGGTGATCGATCTCGGCGATGGCGTCGAGGGCTACCTGCGCGCCTCCGAGCTCTCCCGCGAGCGTGTGGACGATGCCCGCGCCCTGCTCAAGGTGGGCGACGAGGTGGAGGCCAAGTTCATCGGTCTCGACCGCAAGAACCGCTCCATCGCCCTGTCCATCAAGGCCAAGGACACCGACGAGGAGGCAGAGGCCCTCAGCGACTACAGCAGCCGCATGAACCAGGCCGCGGCCAACCCGACGCTCGGTGATCTGCTCAAGGAGCAGATGGAAAACAACAAGGACTGAGCCCGGACCGGAGGGGCGGCGGACGCGTGCAGCCGCGGCCGCCGCCCCGATCCGTGCCAGGTTCCTTTTTACTGGTTGCTAGGCGAGCGTGATGACGAAGTCCGAACTGATTGAACGATTGGCACAGAAGCAGGCCCAGCTCTCCTACAAGGATGTGGAGCTGTCGGTGAAGAGTCTCCTCGATCAGATGGCCAACTCGCTGGCCACGGGGGAGCGCATCGAGATCCGCGGATTCGGCAGCTTCTCGCTGCATTACCGTCCGCCCCGTATCGGTCGCAATCCCAAGACCGGCGAGGCGGTGGCGTTGTCCGGGAAGTATGTTCCCCACTTCAAGCCGGGCAAGGAGCTGCGCGAACGGGTCAATGGAGGTTCCGACAGCTGATCCGGACGCGGTTCCCGGTGGGCACAACGGGCGGTATGGACCTTGTGTTCATGCCGCCTTTTTTGTCAGCATTGCCGGACGACGGGCGGGTCGCGTGGAGTGACCGCCGGTCGGGAGGGGAGCGCCTCGCGGCCGTCCGCCGACCTGACCGGCGAACGGCCGATCCGCGGCTCCTCGACTGAGGCAGCGCGAATGCACCCTGAATCCGGCTGAACGGCTGCACGAGATCGCGCCGGGTCATGCGGGCAGTGAATTTCCGACTGGCGGATGGATGCCCCCGGTTCGCAGGGGGCCTGGACAGACCAATGAGCCCACTGTTGTTCCTGCTTCTGCCCCTGGCAGCCGCGGCCGGCTGGTTCGCGGCCGTCCGCAGCCTGCGCAGGCGCGTGACCAGACGCCAGCCGGTGGGCTTCTCCTCGGACTATTTCCGCGGTCTGAACTACCTCCTCAACGAACAGCCCGACAAGGCCATCGAGGTGTTCGTGAAAATGCTGGAGGTGGACCCCGACACCGTCGAGATGCATCTGGCGCTGGGCAATCTGTTCCGCCAGCGGGGGGAAGTGGACCGGGCCATCCGCATCCACCAGAACCTGGTCGCGCGCAACAACCTGGACAGCGAGCAGCGCTCGATGGCCCTGCTCGAGCTGGCCCAGGACTACATGCGGGCCGGGCTGCTGGACCGGGCCGAGAGCCTGTTCCTGGAGTTGGTGGAGCTCAACGAGCATCCCGTGGCGGGGCTGCGGCATCTGCTGGTGATCTATCAGCAGGAGAAGGACTGGGAGCGTGCCGTCACCATCGCCCGGCGGCTCGAGAGCGCGACCGGCGAGCCCATGAACGCCGAGATCGCCCAGTTCTACTGCGAGCTGGCCGAGTCGGCCTGGAACCGCGCCCAGCGCGAGGAGGCGGGAGAGCTGGCCGAGCAGGCGCTGAGGACCGACCCGAAGGGCGTGCGCGGGAGCCTCATCGTGGGCCGCATCGCCGCCGCCGAGGGGCGCTGGCGCGAGGCCATCGAGGCGCTGACGGGGGTCGAGTCCCAGGATCCGGACTTCCTGCCCGAAACGCTGCCCCTGCTCAAGCAGTGCTATGGCCATACCGGCAGCCGCAGCGAGCTCATCGCCTTTCTCCATCACTGCCTCACCGCCCATGGCGGCATCTCGGTGATGCTGTCGCTGGCGGATCTCCTGAGCCAGGAGCACGGCGACGAGGAGGCGGCCGAGTTCATCATCGAGCAGCTGCGCCAGCGTCCCTCCGTGCGCGGCCTCGACCGGCTGATCCAGCTCCACCTCGCCCACACCGAGGGCGCCGCGCAGGAAAGCCTGACCATTCTCAAGGATCTGACCACCAAGCTGCTGGAGAATGAGCCCGTCTACCGCTGCCGCTCCTGCGGCTTCTCCGGCCGCTCCCTGCACTGGCAGTGCCCGAGCTGCAAGCAGTGGAACACCGTCAAGCCCATCCATGGCGTGGTGGGCGAGTAGCACAGCCGGTAAAAAACCATATTCACCACGAAGGCACGAAGGGCACGAAGAAAAGCAAAAAGACCTGTTTAACCGCAGATTAAGCAGATTGTTTTTACGGTTTCCCCTCTGCCGCGGTTCTGCAACCGGTGTCGCCATAGAGTCGGTGGGCGCTGCACTGGTGCCTAGCCGGGACCACTGGTGCCGCCGCACTCAGAAGCGGCCGGTTGTTGAAGGCCAATCTGCGTAATCTGCGGATATGCCTTTTCTTCGTGCCTTCGTGCCTTCGTGCCTTCGTGCCTTCGTGCCTTCGTGGCGAAGCCTTTTGAACGGAGCCTGGAATGCAGAATACGAACGATCCCCGCGTCATCGTCGCCCTCGACTATCCTTCCGCCGCCGCCGCGCTGGCGCTGGTGGAGCGCCTGGACCCGGCGCGCTGCCGGGTGAAGGTGGGCAAGGAGCTGTTCACCCGCGCCGGCCCCGACCTGGTGCGGCGGCTGGTGGACGCCGGCTTCGATGTGTTCCTGGATCTCAAGTACCACGACATTCCCAACACGGTGGCCGGGGCCTGCGCCGCGGCCGCCGACCTGGGCGTGTGGATGGTGAACGTCCACGCCCTGGGCGGGCGCGCCATGATGGAGGCCGCGCGCGAGGCGCTGGAGGGCGGCGGCCGGCGGCCGCTGCTGATCGCCGTCACCGTGCTCACCAGCCACAGCGAGGCGGATCTCGCCGATATCGGGCTGGCCGGCACGCCCATGGAAAACGTCCGGCGGCTGGCCGCCCTGGCCGGGGGCTCGGGACTGGACGGCGTGGTCTGTTCCCCGCGCGAGGTGACCATGCTGCGCGAGTCCCATGGAGATGGCTTCCGCCTGGTGACGCCCGGAATCCGGCCCAGCGGGGCGGCGCTCGGGGATCAGAAGCGGGTGATGACCCCGGGCGATGCGATCCGGAGCGGCTCCGATTACCTGGTCATCGGCCGGCCGATTACCGGGGCTGACGATCCGATGGGCGTATTGCTGGCAGTGGAAGCGGAGATCGACGCTGTGCTCGCCGGGTAGGAAGCCGGTAGCCTGATTCCTGCCTTTAGAACGGAAATCCAAGGAGGAAATCATGCTGCAACGGATTGCATTGTTCCTGCTGATGGCGGTGCTGGCACTGCCGCTCTGCGCGGCGGAGTCCGCGGACGCCGGGGCCGCGGCGCCGGCATCACTCACCCTGGTGGACATCAACCGCGCCGATGCGGAGACCCTGGCGGCCGGCCTGATCGGCGTGGGTCCGAGCAAGGCCGAGGCCATCGTGGCCGACCGGCGGTCCAACGGCCCGTTCCAGTCGGTGGACGATCTGGCCCGGGTGCAGGGCATCGGCGCGAAGACCGTGGAGCTGAACCGGGAGCGAATCACACTCACGCCGTAGCGGGAAATCCGAATCCGCAAACGGAGGCCCGGCATCGCCGGGCCTTTTTCATTGCCGGGGTGGCGAGGGCTGACGCGGGCGGCGCGGCTGATTACACTGTCGGAGGCGGTGCGGGGGATTTCCGCCCGGCGTGTCGGTTGAATGACTCTGGATCGGGAGGTGGGTGAATGGAAGGCAAGACCCTCAGAAAGGCGGTGTTCCCGGTAGCGGGACTGGGTACCCGGTTCCTGCCCGCGACCAAGGCGAGCCCG
>JAQVKR010000324.1 GCA_028694565.1 Gammaproteobacteria bacterium
GGGCGGGGAGCCGGCGGTGATCTTCGAGGGCGAGTACGCGGGCGTCCTGAAGCGCGCCTAGGGCGCACCGCCGCTGCCGGCGGGTGTCTCGCGGGAGTCCTCTCCGGTGGCCTCGGCCCCGGCCGGCGGAGCGCTTTGGGCGTGGCCCCCGAATTCCTCCACGAACATCTCCCAGGCGACGAGGAACAGGGCGGCGATGATGGGCCCGATGACGAAGCCGGAAATGCCCAGCGCCGCCAGTCCCCCGAGGGTGGAGATCAGGATCAGGTAGTCCGGCATCTTGGTGTCGCGCCCCACCAGCAGCGGCCGCAGCAGGTTGTCCACCAGCCCGATCACCAGGGCGCCGAAGCCCACGATGACGAGACCCTTCACCGGCTCGCCCGCCGCGAACATCCACAGTGCCGCGGGCGCCCAGACCAGGCCCGCGCCCACCGCCGGCAGCACCGACAGAACGGTCATCACCACGCCCCAGAACACCGCCGCCTCGATTCCCACCGCCCAGAACAGGAGGCCGCCCAGAACGCCCTGCACGAGGCCCACCACCAGGGTGCCCTTGAGGGTGGCGCGCGAGACCTCGGCGAACTTGGCGAACAGGCGCCGCTCCCGCTCGTCGCCGATGGGCAGCACGCGGATCAGCGCCTCCACCAGCCGGGAGCCGTCGCGGAGGAAGAAGAACAGCAGGTAGAGCATGACGAAGAACATCACCGTCAGGCGCAGGGCGTTCTGGCCGATGTTCACCGCCTGGGAGGCGAGGAAGCGGCTGCCCGTCACCGCCGCCGTGGAGAGGCCCTCCTTGAGCCGCTCGGCGTCGACACCGAGCCGCTCGAGGAAATCGCGCGCCGCCGGCAGGGTCTGCTCCACGTAGCGGATCGGCTTCTGGATGTCGATCTCGCCGCTGGTGATGCGCTGGTAGAACAGGGCCGACTCATGGGTGACCGCCAACCCCACCAGGATCAGCGGCAGGATGACGATGAGCAGGATGAACAGCAGGGTCGCTGCGGCGGTGAGGGACTCGCGCCCCCCCAGCGCCGGCAGCCAGCGCATGTGGAGTCGATGGAACAGGCTGGCGAGCAGCGCGGCCCAGAACACCGGCTGGACGAAGTCCTGCACCACCCCCAGGAACGCGGCGGTGACCAGCAGCAGCAGGCCGAGGAAGAAGGTGTTCTCGAGGGACTGGAAGCGCATCATGTCGGCACATCCCTGAATGAGTCGGGCAGAGAGTCAATCGGCTGCCTTCGCGCAGCCCGAAGTCACCGGAAAAAGAAAATCGACTGCAGATTACGTTGATTTGCGCCGAATTGTTCCTGCAATGCCAACCTTGCGATGTACAGGGCACATCGTCGGATTGCCTGCCCGGATGGGTCCCCGCGACCCCGGGGATAAGTCACGACCGGGCTGGATGGGCCGCTGTCCCCGCCGCAAGAAAATCCACGCTAATCAACGTAGTCTGCGGTAGAAAAGTTGTTTTCTTTCCCGCCGCAGAGATCGCGGGGCCGCGCTCAGCCGCCCAGCGCCGCGGCGGTCCCGGCGAGGGTGGCGCTGTTGATGGCCGGGAAGTAGGCCGGGGCCTGCTCCATGCCCCGGGTGGCCTTCTTGAGAATGCTCTCCAGGTTGGGGCGCTTCTCGGCTGGGGTCTCGCCGGAGCCGATGCCGCCGCCGAACTCCACGAAGGCGGTGATGCCGTCGCCATCGGCCAGCGCCGTCTCCAGGCAGCCGATCCAGTTCACCGGGTGGAACAGCTGGAAGAACAGCCGGGCCTTGATGATGCCCGGATCCTGCTCGTGGAAGCCGCCGGTGTAGTTGGAGAGCACCCGGCAGCCGGGGGCGGCCATCTCCGCCTCGTCCAGGACCGGGCGGAAGCGGCGCGCCGCCTCCACCATGTAGTAGGTGTGGAAGGCGCCCTCGGTCTTGAGGCGCACGGTGCGCTTGCGCGGGAAGAGCTCGGCCAGCTCCGCCTCCAGGGCGTCGAGATCGCCACCGGCGCCGGCGGCCACCGTCTGGTCCGGCAGGTTGCGCCCGCCGATGCCGCAGAAATGCTTGTCGGCCAGCGGCCGCACCGTCTCCACGTCCATGGGCACGGCCAGCATCTCCCCCTCGCCATAGGTGCCCATCAGCTCGCCGCGCTGGCGCACCAGGCGCAGGGCGTCCTCGAAGGCCAGGCTGCCCGCGGCCACCAGGGCGGAGTATTCGCCGAGGCTGTGGCCGGCGGCGGCATGGGGCGCCACGCGCCCGTCGGTGAGATCCTGGAACACCCGCAGGCAGGCGATGTGGTGGGTGAGCAGAACCGGCTGGGTATTGCGGGTGAGGTTGATCTCGCCCTGCGGGTCGCGGAAGGAGAGTTCAGCCATGTCGAGGCCCAGGATTTCACTGGCCCGGTCGTAGACGCTCCGGGCCGTCGCGTACTCCGCGTACAGGTCGCTGCCGATGCCGGGGTACTGGGATCCCTGGCCGGGGAAGATGAACATGACGCGGTCGGTGGGGGCGGACATGACAGTGTTCTCCTCGACTTACGAAAGACCGGAAAGAATAGGTGGAACCGCGGAGGAGGGCAAGGGAGCCGCCTGTGCGATGGCGGACCGCCCGCTTCGCCGGGGCGTCGCGAGGAGGGTATTTTCAAGCCCGGCGTTTTCGTTCCGCCCCGCGTGTCTTCTCGCCGGGCGCGGGCCGGCCGCATCTATCCTTGCATGATACTGATAGGAACGATAAATTCGGCTTATGTTGCGGTACAATATCCGGCCTGCGGGCGGGGCGCCTCAGAAGTGCTGGCGCTGGATGCCGGTTTCGGCCATCACCGTGGTGGCGATCTCCTCGATGGAGCGGTTGGTGGTGTCGATGAAGGGCATCCGTTCACTGCGGAACATCTGCTGGATGCGCCGCACCTCGTCGCGGCACTGCTGGGGGGAGGCATAGCGGCTGTTGGGGCGGCGCTGCTCGCGGATCTGCTGCAGCCGCCGGGCATCGATGAGCAGGCCGAACAGTTTCCTTTTGTAGGGAATCAGCACGCTGGGCAGGGCGTCGCGATCCAGATCCTCCTCGGTCAGCGGGTAGTTGGCCGCGCGCACCCCGAACTGCAGGGCCAGGTAGAGGCAGGTGGGCGTCTTGCCCGACCGGGAAACGCCCAGCAGGATGATGTCCGCCGCGTTGTAGTGCTGGGTGCTGACGCCGTCGTCATGGGCCAGGGCGTAGTTGACCGCCTCGATGCGGGCGTTGTAGATGGCGAAATCGCCGACGCCGTGGGAGCGTCCGACCTTGTGGGTGGACTCCACCCCGAGCTCCTGCTCCAGGGGGCCGATGAAGGTGTCGAAGAAGTCCAACATGAGCGCCTGGCTGCGGGAGACGATGTCCCTGATCCCATCGTTCAGCAGGGTGCTGAAGACGATGGGGCGCTGGCCCTCGTGGGCATGGGCATCCTCGATGAGGCGCACGAGCTTGCGGGCCTTCTCGGGCGTATCGAGATAGGGCAGCCGGACCAGGTTGAACTCGATGTTCTCGAACTGGGTCAGCAGGCTGTGGCCCAGGGTCTCGGACGTGATGCCGGTGCGGTCGGAAATGAAGAAGACGGTTCGTGCCACGGATCTTGCGTCTCGCTGTCGGGGGACGGGTGGCAGAGTATTGATCAATTGAGGCAAGAGGGAGAAATCCGGTGCAAGACTACGTAGTGTGGTTCAACGAAGTCGGAATGGATGACGTTGAACGCGTGGGTGGCAAGAACGCCTCGCTGGGCGAGATGATCAGCAACCTCGCTTCCGCCGGGGTTCATGTCCCCGGCGGCTTCGCCACCACGGCCACCGCCTACCGCGAGTTTCTCGAAACCGGCGGCCTGGCGGAACGCATCCACGATGCACTGGACCGCCTCGACGTGGACGACGTGGAGGCGCTGGCCAGCACCGGGGCGGAGATCCGGCAGTGGATCGTGGACGCGCCCTTCAAGCCCGAGCTGGAACAGGCCATCACCCGCGCCTTCCGGGAGCTCGAGTCGCGCGAGGGAGAGGGCATCGCCGTGGCGGTGCGCTCCTCCGCCACCGCCGAGGACCTGCCG
>JAQVKR010000007.1 GCA_028694565.1 Gammaproteobacteria bacterium
CCCCAGGCCTTCCGCACGCCGAGGGTGACCGCGTCCCGGGCGGACTGGATGCCGAGCTGGGCGCGCTCCCGGCGCAGGACTGCCTGGCGGACCCGGGTGCTGCGCACCGCGCCGTCGAACAGCGGCACCGTAATGCGAACGCCCATCTGCCATTCCTCCTCCAGTTCCAGATCGCCGCCGGAACTCCCGTTCAGCCGCGCCTGGAGCTGGACCGCTGGCAGTCGCTCCCCCCGCGCGATCCGGAGATCATCGAGCGCGGTGAGCTGCTCGGCCCGGGAACGCTCCAAATCGGGATGGCCGGCCTGGGCCTGGGTGAGCGCGGCATCCCGGTCCTCCGGCAGCGGGAGCTCCAGGCCGCGGATGTCGGCCAGCGGCGGAAGCGCCTCGGAACTCCCCAGCAGCCGCGTCAGCTGATCGCGGGCATCGCCGGCATTCAGGCGTTCCGTCGCGAGGTCGTAGCGGGCCCCGGAAATCTGCGACTGGACGCGCATCCGCTCGAGCGGCGCCGCGGCGCCCTGTTGGATTTTCAGCGCCAGATCGGCGTCCTCCGCCTCCAGGCCCCGAATCCGGTGCTCCAGCGCGGTTACGACTTCGCCGTGTTGCAGCGCCGCGGCATAGGCGGTCACCACGTCGAAGATGAGCTGCTGGCGGGAGCCCGCCACCGCCTGGGATTTCGCCTCCAGGCCGTGCTCGGCGCGGCGCTCGCCCGCCACCAGCCTTCCCCCCGCGTAGAGGGGAAGGGTCAGATCCACGCCCAGCCCGGCCGTGTCCTCGTCCAGGGGAGGAAAGCTTCCCGGGTCATGAATGGAGTGGGTCAGCGTGGGCTCGGAATGGTGGGTGTAGTCCCCCTCGAGCGTCACCTCGGGCATCCGTTTGCCGCGGGCCGCGTCCCGCTCCAGCGCCGCGGCCTGCAGGTCCCGGCGCAGGCCGGTGAGGCCGGGATTTTCCGCCAGCGCCCACTGAATGGCCCGGTCCAGGGTCAGGCGATCGGTGTGGAGGGTCAGCGCGACCGTCGTGGCCGCCGAACCCAGGGGGGGAAATGCCAGGCCCAGCGTCAGCAGGGCGGCGAATCGGGCTTTGCGTGCCACGTCAGCTCCTTGTCGTCTCGGTGCGGGTGTTCGGACAGGGTCGCGGTGAATCGGAGCCGGGAGCGAACACCACGAGGTCGTCATGATTCATCAGGGATGCCGCGAGCTCCTCCTCGATGCGATCGAGCAATACCTGCGCGTCGATATCGGGGGGGATGCAGCCCGGCGACTCCAGCACGGCGAGGGCGACGCAGGGGGCCCGGGAGTCGTCGTCGTCCCGGCGCCCGGGGTCCGCGGCGTCGTCTTTGGCGTCAATGAGAAAGCTCTCGGCCAGCAGGACGGCCTCGTCGCCCGACAGCCGGCCCAGCACCGCGGCGATGCGCCCGCCGCCCAGGTAGGCCAGGAGTTCCACGTTCTCGCTCAGGCCCTGAATCTGGCGGAAGAGGTGCCGGGAGACCGAACGGAGATTCTCCGGCGGGCTCGCCTCGGCGGTTTCGCCGCTTCGGGCCGGATCGGGCTCGGTGCCGGCGACGCCGGCCAGCAGGAGCATGACCGGTTCTCCGTAGCGGCGCAGGGCCGCGAGCCTCTGATCCAGGTAGTGGACGAGAATGTCCCGGTGATAGAGCCCCGCGTCCGGATCCACGAGCGGCAGGATGGGAAGGAACGCCGAACCCTCTCCGGCCAGATCGGCCAGGCGCCGCAGCAGGGACTGCCCCAGATGGCCGAAACAGTGACGGGAGGCGTAGTCGGCGCAATAGCGGTTCGCGGAAACCTGCATGCGCAGGGCGATGTCGGCCAGCAGCGTCGCCAGGAACCTGGCATGGGAGGCGGGCAGAATCGGGGAGGATTCGGTTCCGAGCGCCTGCGCCCTCGCCGCGATGGCTTCGCCCGCGCCGGTGTCGAGGATCAGATCGCTTTGCGTCTTGTCCGCCAGTGCGCCCAGCTTTTCATGGACCGTCAGCCCCCGCGCCGCCGCCCAGCAGCGCAGCGGCCCGGACGGCCGCTCCGACCAAAGCCCGGTGATGCGGACCCCGGGGACGGCGCGCAGCAGATCGGCGAGCTCCCGCGCCATTTCGCCTCCGCCGAGAATCGCCACTCTGACCTCTCCCGAGACCGTTTCCCGGTAACCGTCGCGGTCGTGCGTGAGACAGCAGGACCGCTCTTCCGGATGTGCGTTCGTCATGGCCGGGATCTCCTTGACCGTCACGGGGTTTCCAGCAGGGGATCTGCGGTCCGGAGCCCGGGCGAGCGCCGTTCCACCAGGAAGATGAGGACCGGGATGACCACCAGCGTCAGCAGGGTGGCGGCGAGGATGCCGCCGATGACCACCGTGGCGATGGGCGAGAAGCGCTCGGCGCCCACGGCCAGCTCCATGGCCAGAGGGAGCATCCCGGCCACGTCCGACAGCGCGGTCATCATGATGGGGCGGTAGCGCACGCGCACCGACTCCATGATGGCCTCCCGGATCGCCATGCCCGCCCGCCGCCGCTGAAGCACGTAGTCGATGAGGACGATGCTGTTGTTCACCACGGTGCCCACCAGCAGGATGATGCCGAGCAGGGCGGGCATGGAGAGGTACTTGCCGTCCACCAGCAGGGCGGCGGCCGCGCCGATGAACTGCAACGGCACGGCGGCCATGATGGTGAAGGGGTGCTTGAAGGAGCGGAACTGCGCCACCAGCACCAGGTAGACGGCGAGCAGGCCGGCGGCCAGGGCCGCCAGCATCCGCTTCCTGGCATCCTGGAAGTCGCGCTGTTCGCCGGTGATGGCCAGGCTGTAGTCCTCCGGCAGCTCCAGGCCGGCCAGTGCCGCCTGCACGTCGGCGATGGTCTCCGAGAGGGGGCGGCCATACTGGTAGCCGAGCACATCCAGGGTCTGCTGGAAGTCCTCCCGGGTGACGATGCGGGGTCCCAGGCGCTCCTCCAGCCGCGCCACGTCCCGCAGGGGCAGGGTCCCGCCGGGCACCTGCAGATGGAGGTCGCCCAGGTCGCCGAGATGATCCCGATCCCCATCGGCATAGCGCAGGAAAACATCCAGGTCGCGGTGCCGGTCCTGGCGGTAGGGAGTGACCACGCTGCCCTCCATGGCCTCGTAGGCGCGCGCCGCGATGGCCTCGCCGTTAAGGCCGAGCTCGGCGGCACGTTCCCGGTCGATCACCACGTTCACCTCGGGCGTGTCGAGGGCCCAGTTCTTGTAGGGATCCCTGACGCCGGGGACGTCGCGGATGCGATCCAGGACGGCGCTGCCCAGCTGGTCCAGGATTACCGGGTCGGGGCCACTGAGGCGCACGTCGATGGGCGCCGTGGTGGTGGAGCGGGCGGTGCCCCCCTGTTCCTTCAGCACGGCGAGGGTGATGCCGGGAATCCGCTCGATTCCCGCCCGGGTGCGCTCCATGACGGTCCAGATGGAGTCGGTCCGCTCGGTCCGCGGGGTCAGGTTGACGGTGATCTCCGCCTGGTTGACGCCCATGGCGCCCCGGTTGCCGAGGTAGTGGCCGCCCGGCTCGTACCCCGCCTGGGTGCTGACGCCGACCACCTCCGGCTCCGCCAGCAGCAGCCGCTCCACCGCCGAGACCGCCTCCAGGGTCTGCTCCAGGGGCATGCCGGGGATGGTGTCGATCTGCACCCGGAAGTTGCCGGCATCGAATTTGGGCAGCATCTCGCTGCCGACGAAGGTCATGAGCCGGGCGCTGGCGACGAGCAGCAGCAGGGTCACGGCGAGGGTGCGCCAGGGCCGGCGCAGGGCCACATCCAGCAGGGCCAGGTAGCCGTCCTTCAGTCCCTCCATGAAGTTGTTGAAGGGTGCGACCCAGCGCGCCAGGCGGGTCTCGCCGTTGTCCTCGGGATGAAGCCAGAGGGCCGTGAGCACCGGGATGAGCGTGACCGAGACCACGAACGAGGAGGAGAGGGCGAAGGTGAGCGTCCAGGCCAGGGGGGCGAAGAGCTTGCCGACGAAGCCGCCCAGGAAGACCAGCGGGATGAGCACCGCCAGGGTGGTGACGGTGCCGGAGAGGTCCGCGAGGAAAATCTCCTCGGTGCCCTCCAGTGCCGCCCGCAAGGGCGTCTTGCCCGGCATGGCGAGATGGCGGTGGACGTTCTCCAGCACCACGATGCCGTCGTCCACCAGCAGGCCGATGGCCAGAATGATGGCGGACATGGTCACCATGTTCAGGTCGATGTTCGCCAGCCACATGAGGACGAAGGTCATCAGGAAGGAGACCGGGATGGAGATGGCGATGATGGCGGCCTGGCGCAGGTGGGCGAGGAACAGGAAGATGATGAGGATGACCAGTACGATGGCGGTGAACACCGACGTGGTCATGTTGTCGATGACCAGCTCGGTGAAGTCGGAATCGTCGTCGGCCACGGTGAACCGGAGCTGGGGCATCTCCCGCTGCAGGGAGGTGACGGCGTCGCGCACCTGCTCCGCCACCCGCACCGTGTTCGCCTCGTCCCGTTTCAGGATCTGCACGGCGATGGCCGGCTCGCCGTTGTAGTGATAGGCGCTGCGGGCCTCGTGGGAGGTCAGGGAGACGTCCGCCACGTCGCCGAGCTTCACATCCCGTCCCTGCCGGTGGGCGATGATGAGCTGCCCGGCGTCGCCGGTATCCCGCAGCGGCATGTCGAAGCGGACCACCGCCTCCCGGCTGCCGCTCCGGATGCGTCCCCCCGAGGCGGTCAGGTTCCACCCCGAGAGCGCCTCGGCCACCTGCCCCAGCTCCAGCCCGTAGGCCCGCAGGCGGTCCCGGTGCACCGCCACGTGCAACTCATACTTGTGCCCGCCGAAGACATCCACCGCGGCCACTCCCGGCACCAGCTGCAACCGGTCGCTGACGGGGTTGTCCGCCAGTTCGCGGACCGCCTCCAGGGAAAGGTCGTCGGAGTTGACGGCCAGGGTGAGAATCGGCTTGTCGGAGGAGGAGAACTGCAGAACCTGGGGCTCGCCGATGCGCGGGGGCAGGGCGCTGCGCACGCGGCTGATGGCGTTCTGGACATCCACCGCCGCCTCGCCCACCTGGCGATCGTAGTGAAACTCGACCTTCACCACCGACAGGCCGGTCTGGCTGGTGGAGGTGACGCGGGCCACGCCGTCGATGCCGGCGAACTCCTCCTCCAGGATCTTGCTCAGATTCTTCGCCACATCGGTGGCGGCCACGCCCGGATAGTCGGTGATGACCGTCACCACCGGCGGATCGGTGTCGGGGAAGAGCTGCACCGGCAGGCTGAACCGCGCCACGATACCGAAGACCACCACGGCGATGAGCGCGGCGAAGATGGTGTAGCGATAGGTCAGGGAAAAGCGCGGCCAGCTCATCAGAGGCTCTCCTTCCCGGCGAGCCAGAGCGGTTGGCCGTCATTCAGCCGGGGATCCGGCGTCGTCACGACCCACTCGCCGCCCTCCAGTCCACCGAGGACCTGGATTCGGCGTCCCATGCGCGCTCCCGGGGTGATTGGCGACCAGGCCGCCGTGTGGTCGCGGACGACATAGACCCCGGTTTCACCGTTCCGCTCCCGGATCGCCTCGAAAGGGAGCACCAGTGCCGCCTCTTCGGAATGGAGAATCACCTCCACGTCGGCCTGCATGCCGGGCAGGAGCCCTTCGGTGTCCGAGCGGAGAAAGATTTCGAGCGTCGCCGTCCGGGTTCCGGGCTCGAGCGCCGGATAGAGCTGATCCACCCGGCCGGTGAGGGTCGCGTTCGCGGCGGGTATGCGGACCTGGACCGGAAGTTCCGTCCCGAGCTCCGGGAGATCGGACTGGGGCACGCTAACCACCGCCTTGAGGGGCCGGGACGCCACCAGCTCCACCAGCGATTTGCCCGGCATCGCCAACTCGCCAGGCAGGACATGGATGGCCTGGATGCGTCCGTCGAAGGGCGCGGTCAGGACGGTGTAGTCCCGGCGGGTGCGGGCCATCGCCTGTTCCTCGCCGTTCTCGCGCAGGGACGCCTTCAGGGTCGCCACCGTCCGGAGCGATTCGTCGCGGTTGCGCTCGGGGATCGTGCCGGCCTTGAACAGCTTCTCGTCGCGCTTGAGCTGGGTTTCCCAGAAGTCGAGCTCCGATCGGGTACGCTGCTCGCTGGCCTTCAGGCGCCGCAGCTCCTCGGTCATCTCCTGGTCATCCAGCAGGGCAATCAGCTGGCCCTTCCCGACGGTCTGGCCTTCGCGGAACGGGATCTCCTTCACCACCGCCGTTACGCGGGCGGAAATGATCACCCGCTGGTGGGCCTCGACGCTGCCGGTGTATTTGTGGCTGACGACGAAGGGCTCCGGGCGCAGCTGTTCGACATCGACGGCGAGGGGGGCGCGCGGCAGGACGGGAACCGGCTCGAGCCGCTCCCCGACGCGCAGCGCCGCCATGGCCGTCACGAGGACCAGGAGGAGCGCCAACCCGGCCAGGGCCATGCGCTGGCGGCGCTTTTGGGATGCGGACGGGGTGGATTGTGTCGCTGTCATGCCGTGCTCCGGAAGGCGGATATGGAAAACAAGTGCCGGGCCGTGCGCCCGTCCCTGGGCGCACGGTGCTCCTAGGCGCTTCGCTGGCGCTTAAAAGTCGTGCCGGATGCCGACACCGAAACGCTGACCCTCGACGTACTCGACGCAGGAGTCGCCACAGCTCACCTTGTTGTGCTCTGAGTCCTCATACTCCGCATAGACGCGGGTGCGCTTGCTGAACATGTGCTCCGCGCCGAGGCTCCAGTTGCTGTATTCGCCGCCGGCACCGGCATCCACGTCGCCATAGACCGCCCTGATGGTGTTGTTGCCGAAATAGGCCTCGCCGCCGATGGCCCAGGAGGTCACGTCATCACGCGTCAGCGCCGTGTCGCTGAAGAAGGTGTACTCGGCAATCTCCTCGCTGGCGTTCTCGTACTGGCCGATCACCGCGAACCGGCCGACATTGAACTTGCCGGCAAGCCCGAACAGGTCGCCTTCGCCGGAGTTCTCGCGCAGCCATGACGCGCCGATGGACAGGGGGCCGTTCTCGTAGTCGAGCGAGAGATTGGTCCAGTCGGCGAAGTCCTCGCCCGTATCCTCACCGGCACCGTCACCGTCGACGACCAGCGCCGCCTTGCCGGTCAGGCCGTTGAACGTGGGCGTCACATAGGCCACGGCGTTGCCGACCCGCGCCAGGCCGAGATAGTGATCGTCCATCGTGTCGATCTGCATGATGTCGGTCTTCGCCACGCTGCCGTAGTACGGGGTCCACTGCCGGCCCATGGCCACCGTTCCGAACGGGCCGGAGATGCCCGCGTAGGCCAGCCTTCCGCTCAGATCGCCCGAGTCGGACGCGTCCACGCCGAACTCGAGCTGATAGATCGCGGTGAGGCTGTTGCCGAGGTCCTCCGAACCCTTCACGCCGATGCGGGAGCTGTTGTTCTCCACGTCCCAGGACTCGCTGTCCCCCGTATCCATGTCCTCCTGCACGAGGTTGACGTTCACCCGCCCGTAGACAGTGGGGTTCGCGGTGGCCGCCAAGGGCGCCGCCAGGGCCATGGCTACGGAAAATCCAAGCAACTTTTTCATCTGTTTCACTCCTTGGAAAAAACGGTGTCGATGCTGATGGCTGCAATCACGCAGTCGGAACTGCGCTGCCCTCCGTGCGGAGAGGGGAGGGCCCTTCACGCCAGGCGCCCGGAAAGGGCGTCACCCGGCAACAACGGGTCACTGCGTCCATGAGCGCCTCACGGGTGCAGCAGTGCCCGGACGCGCTGGCGAAAGCCGGCGTGACACTCGACGCACTGTCCGACCAGCTGGGCGTAGTGCGCTGCGGCCGCTTGGGCGTCCTTCAGCTCTGCGGCCTCGGCAAGGCTCGTTGCGGCATCGTGCACGGCGCTGTCCGCGCTCCTGAAGCGCTCGGCATCCTTACCCAGGCCCGCGAGAATCTTCAGCCGCTCGCCCATGCCCGGCCGGGGATGCCCGGCGATGTCCCGCGCCGCTGCGGCCAGGGCGGGATAGTCCTCCTGCAGCAGGGCACCGCTCGCCCGGCAGAGGTCATCCCCGAGGGTTTTCATCACCTCCTGCAGGTTCGGGCCCGCGAGTGCCGGCATGCCGTGGAGCAGGAGCAGCAAACCGAGCACGACCCGGTTCGGGGCGGCGCTGCGGCAGGCGGGTTCTCGTGTGGTCATTCCATTCTCCATGCGATCAAAAGCAATTAATTACTCACATTCAGCCCAAAAAAAATTTCAGTCGTTCGGTGCCAGCAGGGGCCACAGGAAGTACCAGAGCGGCTCCGCCTCGGCATCCAGCGGGAATTCGAAGTCGTAGATGGACCAGCGGGCGATGAGACCCTGGATCAGGGCGATGATGAAACGTGCGGCGGCATCGGTATCCAGATCGGCGCGAAAGTGTCCGCTCTCGATCCCCTCGGCGAGGAGGGCGGACATCCGCGTGGTGTAGCGATCCATGACCTTCCGCACCACGGCCTTGAGCTTGGGCGACTCGGAGTGGAGACGATCCGAGAAGATCAGGCGGGGCACGCCGCGCTGGCGGGAGACGAAGGCCAGTTGCCGGGTGATGATCTGCTGCAGCCGCTCATCGGCCGGCGCCTTCGCCGTGAACAGGCCGTCCAGGGCGGCGAACAGGCCATCGGCCACCCAGTTTATGGCGGCGCTGAAAATGGCGTCGCGACTCTTGAAGTGACGGAAGATGGTCGGCTGGGCAATCCCCACCCGATCGGCGATGGCCTGGGTGGTCACTTTCTTCACGCCGTGCTCCGCCGCCAGTTCCAGGACGCCCTGGACGATTTCGGCTTTGCGTTCCTCGGTTGGCTTGCCCATACTTTTTACAGGAATCAATTGTGAGTGATTAATTGCTTTTTACGCCTAAACGTTTCCCGGGTCAAGGGCTGGCGATGGGGGAAGGGGCTATGAAGCGGTTTCTCCATGCGGGGAGATGCGGTGGTGGAGGCGGCGCGCCCACCCTCGCGGCACCCACGCCGCCGTCGGGGAGGGGATTGTCCAGGCGCGCCTTCCTCAAGTGGGCCGCGGTGACGGCCTCCAGCCTGTCCCTGCCGGCGCACGCCGCCATGGAACTGGTCGATGCGCTCGATTCCGGCCGCCGGCTGCCCGTCATCTGGCTCTCGTTCCAGGAGTGCACCGGCTGCAGCGAATCCCTGACCCGTGCCGGGGCGCCCACAATCGAGCGGCTGCTGTTCGGCTTCATCTCCCTGGAATACCATCACCTGCTGCAGGCGGCGGCGGGTGCGCGGGCGGAAGCGGCCCGTGACGAGGCGCGGGAGAGGGAGAAGGGCGGCTACCTGCTGGTGGTGGAGGGCTCGATCCCGACCGCCGCGGGCGGCGCCTGCGCCACCACGGCGGGGAAGAGCCACCTGGACCAGCTGCGGGTGTTCGCCGCGGACGCGGCCGCGGTCATCGCCGTGGGCGGCTGCGCGAGCGACGGCGGTCTGCCGGCCGCGGCACCCAATCCAACGGGCGCCATGGGGGTCGGGGCGCTGATGGAGGCGGGCCTGGTGGCGCGACGGCCACTGGTGAACCTCCCCGGCTGCCCGCCGTTGCCCGTGGTGCTGAGCGGGACGCTGGCCCATTTCCTGGCGTTCGGCCGCTTCCCAGAGAGCGATGACGGGGGACGGCCGCTCGCCTTCTACGGCGCCACGGTTCATGAGCGCTGCAGCCGCTACCACTTCTACCAGCAGGGCCTCTTCGCGCGGCGCTTCGACGACGAGGGCGCCCGCAAGGGCTGGTGCCTGTACGAACTGGGATGCCGGGGACCGGTCACCCGCAACGCCTGCGCCTCGCACAAGTGGAACGGGGGCGTCAGCTTCCCGATCCAGTGCGGGCATCCCTGCATCGGCTGTTCGGAAACCGGCTTCTGGGACCGTGATGGCTTCTATCGGCCGCTCGAGGCGGTCGCCCTGGAGCGTGCCGACGCCTCCGGCCGGGGAGAGGCCCTCTACCAGGGCAACTGCGTCTACTGCCACCCGGTGGACCCGGCCCAGCTCGGCATCTCCCCGGAGGGCGCGGTTGAGCAGTTGCGATCGAGCGCCATCCGCGCCCACCAACGTTTCAGTTTCACGGATACGGAGCTGCAGGATCTGGAGGCCTACCTGTCCGAGCGGGGCGCAACGCCGCCATGAGCGTGGAACAGGCCGATTCCTTGCATGAGAATGAATCTTGGAAAGCAGTGCAACCAAATGAATAAAAAAAGTAAAACATGGTTTTCCCGATGTGAAAGCAGGCTGTTGTTCTGCCTTCTGGCGGCTTTCGTCGTGACCGGCGCCACCGCGGTTGAACCGGCATCCAGACCCTTTTCCGTCCACGACCGGGACCAGGACGGCGTCCTGAGCCGCGATGAGTACGCGGCGCTGCTGGGACGGATGCAGGAGCGACAGAAGCAACGGGACATGGCCGGGCGGTTCCATTCCCCGCGCCTGCTCGATTTCGACGCGGTGGACGCGAATGGCGATGGGCGAATCACGGAAGAGGAGCTGGGGGCGGCGCTCGAATCGCAGCTGGAACGCCAGCGCGGCTACCGTCATCACCGCGAACGATAGTATGCGGGTGGGAGTTGCGTGAACGTCCGTCCTCATGGTTGGCGGGTAATCCCGAGCGGTTGAAAGCGCTGACGCCGCTACCATTCTGGCGCGACCACGCCTCCGGAGATGATTTCCCTAAACTCGCTATAACTGCGTCACCAGAAACTTTAATCGCCCCCTCCCGCCGGGTGCCGGAGCGAGCGACATCCATTGGCGCTTACTCATCCCTCGCGCGGGGGGCAACCTGTTGAAAGCTCTGCAAGTGGGAGCATCCCCAAATGAAGGGGCGAACGCTAACCGCCGATTAGTAGTGTAAACGGGGACGAAGCATGGCAATGGCGCCTATACTGCCAAGGGCTCCTTTTAGGCTGGCCGGCTGGTGCGAATCCGTGGTAAATCCCCTATTATTGCATGGCGCCGGAAGTCGTATTGTAGGTTGGCATTTCGCGGAAATTGAGCTGGGGCTAGGCGTGTCGACAACGGAGGCTGGCATGAAAGGAATGGTTGTAGTCGTCTTGGCTCTTCTCTTTGCATCTGCTTGCAGCACCAACAGAATTCCTCCTGAAATTCCGGCGACTGTAACGAAGCAGGAAGTTGTTTCAATGCCGGTGTTTCATCATCTATCCTCGATTGAAGTATGGGGCTTTGAGGAGACGGAGCCTCGCTTTTTGGTGAGGGACTACTATCCGCAAATTAGGCAAAAAATTGTTGATAGCCATTTGTTTAGGCAGAACCCTCTTCGCGAAGGGGATTTATATTGGCTGGACATTAGATGGAGCTATAGAAATAGGGACGAAGGGGTTGCTGCGGCCACAGGAATATTGCGTGCATTTACCTTGTTCCTTGTGCCAGGCAAAATCACGATGATCCATACCATGGAAATTGATGTCCATGAAAATGGAAGGCTCCGAAAGTCGTACCGCTATGACAAGGAGGTTGAATATTGGTCTAATTTGATGACTGAGAACGAGATTAGCGGCGCGATCTGGTTTCATAAAGGGGTGAACGCTATTCTTTCTCAATTTTATGAAGACCTAAATAAGGACGGCTACATGGTTATCAAGGGCATATAGTACGGTTATCGGCTGATTGGTAGCCGCCTATCTACGGCCTCTCTTCCGGAAATATTTGGATGTCGTTGGGGTGAGGAATATGCGTGAATCGGTGGGCTCTCCCAAGCGTAAGTAGTGCTTCCACACTTTAGGGAGCTTACAGAATCGCTGGACCGGAAGTCGTCACTATGCGCAGCCATATGGAGTGGGGCCGGTAGTTTCGAGTCGCGTTTCCAGCACCGCATCCTCACTAGGTCAGAGGAACAACTCAGGGTGCATCCAGCCCCCTCTAACAGAGCAATGGATGGAAACAGCGACTCCATTTCGACTCTGCAGGCAAGTTTAGGGGTTTGCATGGCAGTGGCTGACAACTTCAGGGGTTTACGTTGAATTTTAGTGGCTTGCGTAAAATTCTTTAGCACTTTGCAAGCTCAATCAACAACCTCAAATCCGGGTATGAACACCATCTATAATAGTTCGCATAATGTATATTATGTTAAATTATGTAGCCCTTACCGTGAAGTTCCGGGACTTATCCGGACGGTAAGGGATTCTTCCTGAAGGACTGGCGCCTCTCCTCCTGGACCTCTGGTCCCGTGCACCTGCGTCACGGGGACTCCCCGTCGCCGGATGCAGATCGCCGGCACTTCGTTCGGCGGCGGTGCTGACAGGCGCGGGAACGGTGTGTGCGCACCGGCGGGAAGGTGGTGGCCGTTCATCAACTTGCTGACTCCCTCCGTGACCGGTTCGGGTCTGCCATCGCCCCGCCCCATTAATTCACGGCATTGCCTCCATCCTGCCCAGCCGGTATCAGGCCGCTGGTCTGGAATGCACTCCAGGGACGCTGCCCCAGAATGCGTCCCGGGTCATCGGCCAGGACGGAGAGGTGCGTGCACATGAAACTGTTCATCCCCATAGAGGATCCCGCCATGGATTCGGATGCGTCGGCGGAGCTCCCCATTCCCTACCATCCCGACTACCCCTGCCTGAGGCACTACACGCAGGGCGCCGGTGGCGAGTATCCCGCCGCGCCGACGGTCACTGATGAATGCGGGGTCGGCCATGGACAGAATTGAAAACCGGAACCCCCGACCGGCGCCGGGCGGGTGTGAACGGCATCACCGGATGCGTGGCGTCCGCGCCCTGCTCCTCGTTGTCCTGTTGGCGCTGATCGGGACCGGGTACGCCGAGCGGATCAGGGCCGCCATTCTCCCGAAAAGCCACTTTGAAGGCGGTGCCCTGCTGTTCAGCGCCAGCCCCGAATCAGAGCCGCTGCCGGCGCCGCTCCAGAGCACCGAGGCGGTTATCCGGGTCACGGGCATGCTGGCGCGGGTCCGGGTCATGCAACGGTTCCGCAATCCGGCGTCCGCATGGGTCGAGGGCCGCTACATCTTCCCGCTTCCCGATACCGCCGCGGTGGATCGGATGCGCTTGCAGGTGGGCGAACGCCTCATCGAAGGCCAGATCCGGGAACGCGGGGAGGCGCAGCGCGTCTACGCCGCCGCGGCCGCAAGCGGGCGCCGCGCCGCGTTGGTGGAGCAGGAGCGGCCGAACATATTCACCACCTCGGTGGCCAATATTCCCCCGGGCGGCACCGTGACCGTGGAACTGGAGTACCAGCAGGCGGTGAGCTACAGCGATGGCCGGTTCAGCCTGCGCTTTCCCATGGTGGTGGGTCCCCGCTACATCCCGGGTCGGCCCGTTGTCCCGGATGACGACGGCGCGTCCCTTTCCACGCCGGTGGTGCCCGATGCCGGCCGCATCAGCCCGCCCGTCCGGCACCCCGCCGACGGTCCGGTCAACCCCGTGCGGCTGAGCGCGGAGCTGGAGTCCGGATTCCCCCTGGCCGGGGTCGAGAGCCTCTACCATGCCGTTGCCGTGGAGCAACAGGATGAGCTCCGTTATCGCATCGGACTCGCCGAGGGACCGGTGCCCGCCGATCGCGACTTCGTCCTGCAGTGGCGCCCGCGGCCGGGCGCCGAGCCGCGCACGGCGCTGTTCGGCGAAGCGGACGCCGCCGGCACGGGCGGCTATGGCCTGGTGCAGATCCTGCCGCCCTTCGGCGACGACTCCCCTGCCCCGCCGCCGCGGGAGATGGTGCTGGTCATCGATGTCTCCGGCTCCATGCACGGCGAGTCCATCGCCCAGGCCCGGGCAGCGCTGAGCCTCTCCCTGGAGCGCCTGCGTCCCGGGGATCGGTTCAACATCATCCGCTTCAACCACCGTGCGCAGGCGCTGTTCCCGGCCTCCCGTCAGGCCGATGACCGCAGCCTGTCCATGGCCCGGCGTCTCGTTGCCGGCCTGGAAGCCGAGGGCGGCACGGAGATGCTCGCCGCCCTGCAGCTCGCCCTGGACCAGCCGCAGGATCCCGAGCAGCTGCGCCAGGTGGTGTTCATCACCGACGGTGCGGTGGGCGACGAGGATCGCTTGTTCGATTACATCCGCCGGCACGCCGGCGCCAGCCGGCTGTTCACGGTGGGCATCGGTTCGGCGCCCAACGGGCACTTCATGCGCAAGGCGGCGGGATTCGGCCGCGGCACCTTCACCCATATCGGCCGACCAGGCGAGGTGTCGGAGCGAATGGGAGAGCTGCTGCGCAAGCTGGAGTCGCCCCAGCTCACCCACCTGGAGCTCACCATGCGGGACGGGGCTGCCCCGGTTCGCGTCCTGCCGGAGCGGATTCCCGATCTCTACCGTGGCGAGCCGCTGCTGCTCACGCTGCACTGGACCGGTGCGGCACCGGCAATCGAGGTGCGCGGCCGGCTGGCGGGCAGGCCCTGGTCACAGGCCCTGACGCTCGATCAGGCCCGGCCGGGCGCGGGTGTCGGCGTGCTGTGGGCGCGCCGCCGCATCGAGGCGCTCATGGACGCCCACCGGGCGAGCCGCGACGAGACGGTTCGCGACGAGCTCCGCCGGGCGGTGGTCGGGGTGGCGCTGGCCCACCACCTGGCGAGCCCCTTCACCAGCCTGGTGGCGGTGGACGTGACGCCCGCGCGGCCCGGCGCCGAGAGCCTGCGGCAGCGGACCGTGGAAACCAACCTGCCCCAGGGTTGGGACTACGACCACGTATTCGGTCTTCCGCAGACCGCCACGCCGGGTCCGCTGCTGCGCTGGCTGGGGCTGGCGCTGGTGTTCGGAACCCTCCTCGGCTGGCGCCTGCTGCCGGGGAGATTCCGGGCGTGAAGCGGCGCACGGGCCTCCTGCTCCTGGGCCTGTTCGGCCTGGGGTTGCTGGCCTGGGGCAGCTGGATTCCTCTCAAGGGGTTGCTGGCCCAGGCGCTGCTGGAGCGCACCTGGGCCGCCAGCAGCGCCAGCTCGACCCCGCGCCCCTGGCCCTGGGCCGACACCCGGCCGGTGGGGCGGCTGCGCATCCCGCGCCTGGGGGTGGACCTCATCATCCTCGCCGGCGACAGCGGGCGGACCCTCGCCTTCGGTCCCGGCCTGGCCGCCGGCAGCGCGCCCCTCGACCGCCCCGGCACCCACCTGGTGAGCGGCCACCGCGATACCCACTTCGGCTTTCTCGGCGCGTTGCGGGAAGATGATCGAATCGAGCTGGAGCGGCCCGGCGGGTCCCGTCGCCGTTACCGGGTCAGCCGGATTGCGGTGGTGGACGCGCGCACCACGGCGTTCGGCGCCGATTCGGACCGGCTGCTGCTGGCCACCTGCTGGCCGCTGGAGGCGCCGGTTCCGGGAGGACCGCTGCGCTACCTGGTGACGGCCGTCCCCTGAGCGCACCGGTGAATCAGCACCGGGGCGCCCCATTTCCTCCGGAGAGGCCACGCCGCAGATCCCCCGCCATCGGCATTGCCTTATTTTTTCCATAATTCATTCCAATAGGCCGTACATGATCAACCCAGGAGCGGGTATTCCGGGAGGAGCCAGGTTGGACATTATCGGGAGTGGCGTTTCAACCCGCAGGGCGCGGTCCCTGCCGGGCGCTGTGCGCAGCGGGTTGCTGATGGCGGTCGTGGCCCTGGGCGGTTGCGCGGCAGTCGGGCCGGACTACCGGGCTCCCGAGCCCGATGTTCCCTCCCATTGGCAGCGAATCCCCACCGGGATGGCGCACGAGGTTGATGGGGAGGCCGCTGACCTTTCCCGCTGGTGGAGCGGATTCAACGATCCCCTGCTGAGCCGGCTGGTGGAGGAGGCACTGCTGAACAGCCCCGATGTGGCCACGGCCGTGGCCAAGTTGCGCGAGGCCCGGGCCAGCCGCGGGGCTGCCGCAGCGGACCATTTCCCCACCCTGGGAGCATCGGGCAGCGCCAGCCGCAGCCGGGGCAGTTCGGAAACCGGAAGCGGCGCCGCGGTCGAACGCTATTCGGTCGGCCTCGATGCCGACTGGGAGCTGGATATCTTCGGCGGAACGCGCCGGGCCGTGGAGGCGGCCGCGGCGGACGTGGGGGCCGCCGAGGCGGACCTGCGGGATGTGCGTGTCTCCCTGGCCGCGGAAGTCGCCCTGAGCTACGTGGAACTGCGCACCTACCAGGCCCGGCTCGCCATCGCCCGCGAGAACCTGGCGAGCCAGGCGGAGACCTACAACCTCACCCGGTGGCGTGCGGAGGCGGGTCTCACCACCGAACTGGATGTGGCCCAAGCCCGTGCCAGCCTGGAGCAGGTGCGGGCGCAGATCCCCGACCTGGAGAGCGGCGTGACGGAGGCTGAACACCGTCTGGCGGTACTGCTCGGCCGGCAGCCCGGGGCCCTTCGCGCGGAGTTGTCGGCGGTTCGGCCCCTGCCGGCGCCGCCGGCCACGGTGGCCGTGGGCATCCCCGCGGACACGATCCGGCAGCGCCCCGACATGCGCGCGGCGGAACGCCGCCTCGCCGCGCAGACCGCGCGCGTGGGCGAGGCGGTCGCCGCCCGCTATCCCTCCTTCAGCCTGGGCGGCACGCTGGGCCTCGAGTCCCTCGTCGCCGACAGCCTCTTCACGGGCGGCGCCATTACCCGCAGCGTGCTTGGCGGTCTGGCGGCCACGCTCTTCGATGGCGGACGCCTGCGCCGGAACGTCGAGATTCAGGATGCCCGCCAGGCGCAGGCGCAGGCCGCCTACGAGAGTACACTGCTCAACGCCCTCGAAGAGGTCGAGAACGCCCTGGTGGCGCTGGCGGCCAACCGGTCCCGGCACGCTGCCCTGGCGGAGGCCGCCGAATCGGCGCGCACGGCCGCGGCGCTGGCCCGTCACCAGTACACCGCCGGGCTGCTCGACTTCCAGACGGTACTGGATACCCAGCGCTCCCAGCTCTCCGTGGAGGATGAGCTGAGCCGCGTGGAGGGGGACGTGGTCTCCGGATACATCCGCCTCTACAAAACCCTCGGCGGCGGGTGGGAAGCCCGCTCCGCTCCCGAACCAGCACAGCCATGAGGTTCCATGAAATGAACTCCCCCGACAAAGACGCGAGCCGGGATATCAACAACCTGCTCGGGGTGGACAAGCCGAGGAGCCATCGCGCCCGCTGGCTGCTGCTCCCGGCACTGCTCCTCGTGGCGGCCGCCGCCTGGTTCTGGGGCGCCGGTTCGGAACCGGTGGCGACCCGCTTCGTCACCGAAACGGTGCAACGGGGCGACCTGGTGGTGACCGTCACCGCCACCGGCACCCTGGAGCCCACCAACCAGGTGGACGTGGGCAGCGAGCTCTCCGGCATCGTCAAGGAGGTGCTGGTGGACGACAACGACATGGTGAAGGTGGGGCAGGTGCTGGCGCGCCTCGACACCACCAAGCTCACGTCCCAGGTGGTGAAGTCGCGCGCGGCCCTGAAGTCCGCCGAGGCGAAGGTGTTGCAGGCCCGGGCCACCGAGCGCGAGGCCAAGGCCGAGCTGGCGCGCCTGCGCAAGGTGTCCGAACTCTCCGGCGGCAAGCTGCCCGCCCGCTCGGAGATCGACGCCGCCGAGGCGGGCTGGGAGCGCGCCGGGGCCGACGTGGCCAGCGCCGAGGCGTCGGTGGCCGAGGCCCAGGCAACCCTGGAGTCCAACGCGACCGACCTGGAGAAGGCCACCATCGTCTCGCCCATCAACGGGGTGGTGCTGCTGCGCGACGTGGAGCCCGGACAGACGGTGGCCGCCC
>JAQVKR010000325.1 GCA_028694565.1 Gammaproteobacteria bacterium
GAACCAGGCCGAAAGCCGAGGCCTTGGGATAGTAGTAGAGGCCGTTGCGGAGCTTCTCCAGCGCGCCCTGATCGACCAGTTCCCGCACATGCCGGTCAACGCTCTTCGACCACTGGGCGAGGTCCGCACGCCGGTACACGCGGCCGGGGCGCAGGTGTCTTTTCAGTTGTTCCAAACGATTCATAGTGCTTGCCTCTGTGGGAAATATAGCGCGGGAGCCGCATCCGGCAATAAAATTGGTAAATATTCATGCATATTTTGGATATGTCCACACCAGGCATGACATCGGGCGCCGTCCGTCCGTTTCTGGTGGACGTTCAACCCGGCAGCCAGGCGGTCCCCTCGGGGGTGGGAATGGCGCGCATGGGGTGGTGGTAGAGGCGCTCGAGGTTGTCGGCGGTGAGCAGCTCCGGGGCGGGTCCGGCCTGGGTCTCCCCCGCCCCGTGGAGCAGCAGGAGATGATCGCAGAAGCGCGCCGCCAGGTTCGGGTCGTGCAGCACCATCAGCGCGGACCGTCCGCCGCCGCGCAGGACGCGCGCGAGCTCCTCAAGCACCGAGACCTGGTGGTTGAGATCGAGGTGGTTGGTGGGTTCGTCGAGGAGATAGAGCGCCGGGTCCTGGGTCAGCAGGGTGGCGATGGCGAGCCGCCGGCGCTCGCCGCCGGAGAGGGTCTGCACCGGGCGCGATTCGAACGCCCCGAGCCCGACCCGGCCCAGGGCGGCGCGGGCGATGGCGAGATCCGCCGGCCCTTCCCATTCCCACGGCCCGAGATGGGGGTGGCGGCCGGTGAGGGCCGTTTCGAGGACGGTGGAGGGAAAGGCGTCGGCATGATCCTGCAGCAGGATCCCCAGCCGCCGGGCCACGCTCCGGCGCTGGAGTCCGGCGAGATCCCCGCCGTCGAGGCGGATCCGGCCGGCCGCCGGCGGGCGCAGGCCCGCCAGGGTGTGGAGCAGGGTGGTCTTGCCGGTGCCGTTGCGCCCCAGGATGCCCCAGCACTGGCCCGGCTCAACGGCCAGCTCCAGGTCGGCGCAGACCCGCACCCCGCCCACCTCCACCGTGAGTCCGGCGGTCTCGAGCAGGGCGTTCACCGGCGGGACTCCCGGCGCAGCAGGTAGAGGAACACGGGCACCCCCACCAGGGCCGTCACCACGCCCACCGGCAGCTGCTGGGGCGCGATCGCGGTGCGGGCCAGGGTGTCGGCCAGGGTCAGCAGGATGCCGCCCAGCAGCACCGCGGCGGGCATGAGGACGCGGTGATCGGTGGCGCCCAGCAGCCGCAGCAGGTGGGGGACCACCAGGCCGACGAAGCCCACGCTTCCGGCCAGCGCCACGGCGCCGGCGGTGAGCAGGGAGGCGAGGACGTAGAGGCGCAGGCGCAGGGGTTGTACCGCCACGCCCAGGGCCCCGGCCTGGAGATCGCCGCGCGCGAGGAGGTTGAGCTGGCGGGCCAGGGGCAGGGTGAGGACCAGGCCCAGGCCGAGCACCGCGAAGCCGAGCCCCGCATGGCCGGCGTGGGCGAGGTCGCCCATGAGCCAGAACAGCATGCCGCGCAGCTGCGCGGCCGGGCCGAGGCTCAGCAGGAGGCTGATGAGGGCGCCCCAGCCCGCGGCCACCACCACGCCGGTGAGCAGCAGCCGGGTGCCGGTCCAGCTCCCCTCGCCCCGGGCCAGCCCGAATACCAGGAAGGTGGAGAGCAGGGCGCCGGCGAAGCCGGCCAGGGGCAGCCAGGCGGCGGCCATCCCGGCGATCATGGCGCCCAGGGCGGCCACCGCGGCGCCGCCGGAGACGCCGAGGACGTAGGGGTCGGCGAGGGGGTTGCGCAGCAGCACCTGCATCAGGGTGCCGGCCAGCGCCAGCAGGCCCCCGGTGGCGAAGGCGGCCAGGGCGCGGGGCAGGCGCAGCTCCAGGACGACCTGCCCCGGCAGGCCCGCATCGCCGCCCGTGGCGAGGGTGAGCAGGATCGGCCAGCCGGCATCCAGGCTGCCGGAGATCAATGCCAGGGCGAGGCTGGCGGGCACGGCGGGCAGCAGCAACAGGAGCAGGAGGCGTCCCGCGCGGCGCGGCGGGGAGGGGGGGCGGGTCAGCATGTCCGGCGGCCGTGAGTCAAGCCCAGGCCTCCGCCTCCTCGTCCGCCGGCGCCGGGTGATCCCGCAGGCTGATGACGGGCCAGCCGCGGAACTCCGCATGCTGGCGCAGGGTCTCGTCCGGATCCACCGCCACCGGGTTGGAGACCAGCTCCAGCAGCGGCAGGTCGTTGTGGGAGTCGCTGTAGAAGTGGCTGCCGGCCAGGTTGCGGCCGGTCTGCTCCAGCCAGCGGGTCAGGCGCCGGACCTTGCCCTCGCGGAAGCTGGGGATCCCCGCCACTTCGCCGGTATAGCGGCCGTCTGCCAGCTCCGGATCGGTGGCGATCAGGTGATCCACCCCGAGCTCGGCGGCGATGGGCTCGGTGACGAAGTGGTTGGTGGCGGTGATGATCAGGAGGTAGTGGCCCCGCTGCCGGTGGCTCTCCAGCAGCGCCCGCGCCCTGGGCAGCAGGATGGGGCGGATCTTTTCCGCCATGAAGCCCTCGCGCCATTCCAGCAGGCGGGGGCGGGGATTCTCCGCCAGCGGCCGCAGGGAGAAGCGCAGGAATTCGTGGATGTCGAGCACACCGCGCACATACTCGTCGTAGAAGCGCTGGTTCTCACGGGCATAGGCGTCGCCGTCGACGATGCCCTGCTCCACCAGGTACTGGCCCCACAGGTAGTCGCTGTCGCCGGCGATGAGGGTGTTGTCGAGATCGAAGATGGCGAGGGTCAAGGCGGATTCGCTCCTGGACGATGCAATCCGTAAGAATACCGTCGCGCGGGTTGCAGGTAAAACCGGCCCGGCTTGCCGCCCCGGCCCGTGTTGTGGAAGAATTGTGGTCGGTCGAAAAGGCTCAGGTATTTTATAAGTGATTGATTCTCAGGGGTTCAGGGCAAACGTCGGGATTATCCTGACCAACGACAGGGGGCAGCTCTTCTGGGCTCGCCGCGTCGGCCAGAACGCCTGGCAGTTTCCCCAGGGCGGCATGCTGCGGGAGGAGTCGCCCGAGGAGACCCTGTTCCGGGAGCTCGAGGAGGAGGTCGGCCTGGGCGCGGGGGACGTGCAGATCATCGCCCGCACCAGCGGCTGGCTGCGCTACCGCCTGCCGCGCCGCTACGTGCGGCGCAACGCCGATCCCGTCTGCATCGGGCAGAAGCAGAAATGGTTCCTGCTGCGGCTGCTGGCGAGCGAGGACAAGGTCCGCTTCGACTGCACCGCGAAGCCCGAGTTCGATCACTGGCGCTGGGTCAGCTACTGGTATCCGCTGCGCCAGGTGGTGGCCTTCAAGCGGGAGGTCTACCGTGCCGCCCTGCAGGAGCTGGCGCCGTCGCTGTTCGCCGAGTTGCGGCTGCAGGAGCGCACGGCGGAGCGCGACCAGGTGCGCCGGGCCTGAAGACCCGGCATCGGATCGGCCTGCCGGCGGCCCGCTGAACAGGACACTCCATGCTCAAGACACTTCGTCGAATCGTCCAGGACGTCAACGCCGCCCGCAATCTCGGCGAAGCGCTCTCCATCATCGTCGCCAGCGTCAAGGCGGCCATGGACACCCATGTCTGCTCGGTCTACCTGGTGGATCCGGAGCACAAGGACCTCCGCCTGATGGCCACCGACGGCCTGCGCCAGGAGGCGGTGGGGGTGGTCCGCCTGACCTTCGACCAGGGCCTGGTGGGCTACGTGGCCCAGCGCGAGGAGCCGGTCAACCTCGAGGACGCGCCCACCCACCCCCGCTATCTCTACTTTCGCGAGACGGGCGAGGAGCGCTACAACAGCTTCCTCGGCGTGCCCATCATCCACCAGCGCCGGGTGCTGGGCGTGCTGGTGGTCCAGCAGCAGGAGCGGCGCCGCTTCGACGGCGGCGAGGTGGCGTTCCTGATCACCATGTCCGCCCAGTTGGCCGGCGTGATCGCCCATGCCCTGGCCACCGGGGACATCCAGGAGCTGGGGCGCACCGGCTCGAGCC
>JAQVKR010000326.1 GCA_028694565.1 Gammaproteobacteria bacterium
GCCAGACGTCGAGCACCGTCGCCAGGAGCAGGGCGCTGAGCTGGACCAGGGAGGCGAAGAAGCTCCCCATCGCCACCCGCGGCGAGGCATCCCCCACCATCTGCAGGTTGCGGTAGATGAAGTAGCCCCCGCCCCCGGCGGCTCCGAGCAGGTAGATCCAGCCCATGCCGTGGAAGACGGGCAGCAGGGAGACGATCACCAGCACCACCGTGTTGGCCAGCACGGCCCGGGCGGCCACGGCGTTGCCGGCCACCACAGGCAGCATGGGGATGCCGGCGTCGGCATAGTCCTGCCGCTGGGCGATGGCCAGGCTCCAGAAGTGGGAGGGCGTCCAGAAGAACAGGGCCAGCGCGAGCAGCAGCGGGACCGGGCCGATGCCCGGATCCACGGCGGCCGCCCCGGCCAGCACGGCGAAGCTGCCGGAGGCGCCGCCGATGACGATGTTCAGCCAGGTGCGCCGCTTCAGCCACACCGTGTAGACCACGGCATAGAAGAAGGCGCCGAGGAAAATGTAGATCGCCGCGTGGGCGTTGAGGACGAAGGTGGCCACCGCCACGCTCGCCGCCAGCATGCCGGCGATGAGCAGCAGCCAGCCGCCGCTCTTGTGAAAGGCGCCGGTGACGAAGGGCCGGTTGCGGGTGCGCCGCATGCGGGCGTCGACATCCGTCTCGTAGTACTGGTTGAAGGCGCCCGCGCTCGCGGCCGCCACCAGCACCGTGAGCGCCAGGACGGCGGTCTCCCAGGCCGTCATCGCCCGGCCCGGGGTGGCCGCCATGGCGACCACGGCGGTGATGGTCATGATGATGCCGATGCGCAGCTTGAACAGGTTGGTGAGTTGTCTGACCATGCCGGCTGGTGCCTCCGCCTGGGTTCGTTGCGGGTTCTGCGAAGGTCCGGCCGGGCGGAGGGCGCGCGGTGCGCCCGGCCGCCCGGCCGGGCGGCCTCAGGCGGTTGCCTCGGCGGTTTCGGCTCCCTCGGAGGCGATCTCCCGGGAGCGCTGCAGGTTTACCAGGTAGACGACGAACGCCGCGCTCAGGATGAGGCCGAAGATGAACATCAGCGTGCCGTAGCCCATGTAGCCGCTCTGGACCCAGTCGGCGATGCGGCGCGGCATGCCGGCGGCGCCGCCGGCCTGGAAGGTGAACAGCAGGCCCAGGGCGCCGACGGTGTAGAGGGCGACGAAGCGGTTGCCGAGGGTGCGGTCGAGCCGGCGCCCCGTGATCACCGGGTAGTGGTGGTAGAACACGCCCATCCACATGAAGGACATGGCCATGAGCACCGACATGGCGTGGCCGCCGACGGCGACCGTGGCATGCAGCTGGGTGTTCACCGCCACGTTGGCGATGACCATCGCCGTGGCGCCGTCGAAGATGTAGACCACGAAGCCCATCAGGATCGCCATCAGGCCGGGCTCCGGCCGGATGCCGTGCTTCCAGATGGTGGCGAGGATGGTGAAGATGGAGAGCGCGGCGCCCAGGCCCGTGCCCCAGCTCATGATGTTGCCGTGGTAGGAGAGGGTGGCCGGCAGGGCCGGGAACATGTTGTAGAAGTGGTGGAAGAACGAGGTCACCGAGGTGACCAGCAGGATCCACAGGGCGATGTTGGCCAGCTTGTCGCTGTAGAGCTTGCGGGTGCCGTCCGCCAGGTACAGGGGCAGGGTGGCGTAGACCGCGCTGATGACCATGATGGCCATCGCCTCCATCAGGTTGTGGGCGAAGATGTAGAAGGCGAACTGGAACACCACCGGCTCGGTGGCCCAGGTGATGGCCGTCAGGGGCACCAGGCCGTAGAGGCCGAGCAGGATCGCGCCGGCGATGATCATCAGCGGCGTGCCGGTCAGCAGCAGCACCAGCGCGGCCATGATCATTCCCACCATGCCCGGGTCCTTGATGGTGCGCGGCGAAAGCACCAGCTCCTGGTGCTGCTTGGAGAAGAAGGTCATGCGCAGCAGCTGGAAGGGGTAGAGGAAGATTACCGTGGTGAGGACCAGGGCGATGCCGGTGAAGCCGAGCACCACCAGCCCCATGCTCCACTGGCCGGTCTGCACCCCC
Organism: Gammaproteobacteria bacterium; assembly: GCA_028694565.1. Taxonomy (GTDB): domain Bacteria; phylum Pseudomonadota; class Gammaproteobacteria; order DSM-26407; family DSM-26407; genus Thioalbus. The sequence goes on from JAQVKR010000326.1 coordinate 2,052, forward strand.
ACGAGGGGCAGCGGGAACATCACCGTGTAGCTGATCTTGAGGCCCATGAACACCGCCACCGTGAGCAGCACCCCGCCGATGTTCATGCAGTAGTACATCAGCGCCGGGAGGGCGCCCGAGGCCTTCTTGCCGAGGCAGCCGCCGGCCCGGTGCAGGCTCACCCCCATCATCAGCTGGAAGGCGAAGGGGAAGGCCATGGCCGCGCCGTGGGCGGTGATGGCGGTGTAGAAGACGCTGGTGTTCACCTCCAGCAGCTGGACTGCGGGCATCAGCAGCCCGAGCAGCGCCGCGGCGATGAGCCAGACGAAGGAGGTCATGACCATCAGGCTCGGCCAGGCGTTGATGTCCTCCAGCCCGGTGCTGCGGTCGACGGTGAACATCCGCCCGAACAGGGGCGTGTTCTGCACGATAGCGGTAGCGCTCAGCATGTCTCGTTCCTCATGTCAGTGACGGGCTGGTTTAATCAGCTCCTGTTGTTCTCGACCACCACCAGCTCGTCCTGCATGGCGTGGTGAATCATGCCGCAGTACTCCAGGCAGCGGACCTTGTAGCGTCCCGGCTCGGTGAAGGTGTAGACGCGCGAGGCCGGCTGCTCGAGGCCCGGAACGAGCTGCATCGTGAACAGCACCCGCCCGTCGGGGTGGTAGACGGAGAAGCTGTGCATGGTGTCGGCGCTCCTGGCCAGGAAGCGCACCGGCTGTCCCGCCTCGTAGGTCCGCTCCGAAATGTCGAAGCTCCAGGAACGGGCCGTCACGTCCACATCGCGCACCTCCTGCGCGGAGTCGGCGGCGGCCTGCGCCATGTTGGCGCTGGCCACCATCGGCATGTAGCCGATGCTCAGCACGTTCACCAGCACGAAGAACGCCACGGCGAAACCCAGCCAGGTGGCCTCCGCCCGGGAAAACTTGCGCGGATGGGCGGAGCTGGGGCTGGAATCGACGAATCCCTTCTTGTAGACCACGGTGAGAAAAATGATTACGAACGGTATTTGCATGAGGAGCATCAGCGTGAGCGCCCCCCACCCGGACTGGTACAGGAAATCAAGCATCGTCGGTCACCCTCTGGTTGATAGGCAGCGGCTTTGTTGTCGAGTCGGCCGTATCCCTCCGGCCCGTGGCTGCCGGCTCCGTATCTGGCGCGGGAACCGTGTGGCAGCCGGCCGGCGGCCATGGTGACTATTCATGGCGCCGGCTTCGCGCGCGGGTCGTTTTCCCGCGCCACCTCGCATGTCTCGCCCGTATAAAAAGCATACGGCATGCCACTTCAAGAGGACCAAGAAGATTTGTTTAATGAAAATACGAAAACAATCGGAAACGTATCCCGGTGATCAATCATGTATATGATATACATCAATTAAGTATCGGCTAATAAAATAAAAAGATAATGCGCGGCCGGGCGGCGTGATTTATAAAAAAATAAAATGAATATGCCGGAAACCCAGGCGGAACAAGGCGCGGGGGCTATATGGCGGGAAGTTGCCCGGGTGGCCGGTCGCGGCGCCGGGCTCCGACTTCCGCCGCGCGGCAACGAATAATGGCGTCCCGGTCGAAGCGCCTGAATATCGGCATCGCCGGCGGCTCTTCGGCGCGTGGGCGGTGACGGCCGGCGGGTGTGTCGCGGAGTGGTGCAAATATGGAACAGCCCCGACAACAGTCTGTGTTACCGCAGCATCAGTGCGGGAATCGCGCCGGGACGGGCGGGGAGCGGCAGCCGGGCAATGGGCGGGGAGCGGCGGGTGCGAACGGCGCGGGAAGGGGAACGGAGGGCGACGGTGATCGGGCGCGGCGGGCGCACCCGCTCCGCCCGCCGGGGCGGGAGACGGGGGGCGGAGTCCGTGGGTGGGGTGGGGCCCGGGGCGGGGCCGGGGTTCCGCTCCGCCCCGGGAGGTGCATCCAGCGCCGTCCGGCAAGACCGGGACAGGGCGCGGTGTAGGGGGGGCGGCGCGGAC
>JAQVKR010000327.1 GCA_028694565.1 Gammaproteobacteria bacterium
GTCACGGCGGGTGGCGTTCTATGCCCGCGGCTACCACATGCTGACCCGGGACCTCGAGGGGGAGCGGGTGCGGCGGGACCTGGCGGCCTGGATCCGCGACGGCGGCGCGCCGCTGCCTTCGGGGGAGGAGCGCCCGCCGGCGGCCTGGTGCCCCGCTCCGCCGGCCGACTGACGGTCCCCGGCGGCGCTCAGTCGAGATTGGGCAGGGGGGAGAGGAGGTACCACTCCCTGGCCTCGGCATCCAGCTCCCAGTCGTGCCCGTAGACGATGCTGCGCACCCGCTGGGTGTACTCGTGGGTGTACTCGATGCGGGTCTGGACATGGGCCCGGTCACCGTCGGGGGAGAACTGCACCCCGAGCAGCTCCACCGTGGTCACCCGGATCTCCCGCAGGCGGTCGTAGTCCGGTTCCGGCGCGCCGGTTCCCCCCGGCCGGTGCAGGGCGTTGGCGAGCTGGAACTCACCCCAGCGAACGGCGTTCTCGAAGGTCCGCAGGCGGGCCTCGAAGCGATCCTGGCTTTCCCGCTGCTGCATGCCGGCGCAGCCGGGCAGGAGCAGCAGGAGCAGGCCCAGGGCGATCAGGGCATGGCTGAGGCGGGGCGTCGGTTTCATGGTCTCGGATTCCTGCGTGGGCAGCGCGCTGCCGGGGCGGGGCCGGTATCGGCGTGTCCGGCAGACGGCGATGGCGCCGTCGCCCGGGGAGCTGGTCACGAGGATGCCGCTTTCACCTGGGCGCTGCAAGCGACCCCGTCATGCGGGCGGGCCCGTGGCTTCAGCGCCAGGACGCCGGCACGCCGGGAAAGGGGGGGCGGGATGGCGGCCCCTGTCCGCGCACGCTGACGGCAGCCGGGCCGGCATGCGGCTTGTCGATGGGTCGCCAGCCGGTCATTCGGGTGGGGGTTCTGGCCAGTTGCCGTGCCCGAGTGTGTGAAATGCCTCATCACGGACCAGGGCGAATTTAATAACCTGTTGATTTTGGATGAATTAAAAATTGGCACAAAGAATGCTATCTATACAGCAACCAACAGTGATGGCGGACGGAGAGTCCGCGGGTTTCACCAGTTGGCCGACCTGTGGCGCGTCATGACGCCTCCCCCCGACCCCCTTGGCGTCGTGGTGGCGACACAGGCCACGGTAGAAGTAGCCTCGTTCAGAATGCCGGTCCGCCCCTCTCCCCGGGAGGCGGACCATTTTTTTGCCCTCGGCCGCCATGCCCCCTGGCCGCGCCCTGATTCACCCCGCCGTCCGGCTCCGCCATAATCCCGGTACCCGACCTTTCCGTGGAGATCGCCCATGCGGCTGCGCGTCATCGACTTCGGCAGTGTTCCGGCCCTCCGCTCCCAGGCGGTCTACCACGGGCTCGCGGAAGCCTTCCGGCCCGGCGACGATCCGGTCCTCAGCCTGGTCAACCCCAGCGATCCCTACGTCTGCATCGGCCTGCACCAGGAGGTGGCCCTGGATGTGGACGAGGACTATTGCCGCGGCGCCGGGTTGCCGGTCATCCGCCGCCACGTGGGCGGCGGGGCGGTCTACCTGGACGCCGGGCAGATGTTCTTCCACTTCATCTATCCGCCGGCGCAGGTGCCCGCCCGGGCGGTGGAGATCTACCCCCGCTTCATCGAGCCGGTGCTGCGCACCTACCGTGCGCTGGGCGTGGAGGCCGCCTTCCGCCCGGTGAACGACATCCATGTCCACGGCCGCAAGATCGGCGGCACGGGCGCGGCGCGCATCGGGGCGGCGGCGGTGATGGTGGGCAGCTTCATGTTCGATTTCGACATCGAGACCATGGCCCGCTGCGTGCGCGTTCCCTCGGAGAAGTTCCGCGACAAGCTGCGCCTCACCCTGCGGGACTACATGACCACCCTGCGCCGGGAGCTGGACGAGCCGCCGACCCGCGCGCACCTCAAGGCCCTGTTCCTGGAGCAGGTGGAGGCGTGCCTGGGCGTCACGGCGGTGGCGGACCGCCCCACGGCGGCCGAGGAGGCCGCGATCCTCGCCGCCGAGACGGAGCTGGCCGACCCCGAGTGGACCCACCGGCTGAGCCGCCGGCGGGCCGCCATGGGAGTGAAGATCGCCGCCGGAACCCACCTGACCGAGGGGCTCCACAAGGCGCCGGGCGGGCTGCTGCGGGTGATCCTGCGGGAGCGCGACGGGCGCATCGACGACCTGCTCGTCGAGGGGGACTTCACCGCCCTGCCCGATGACGGCGTGGCGGCGCTGGCCCGGCGCCTGCGGGGCGTCGAGCTGACCGGGGCGGCGCTGCTCCCCGCCATCACCGAGGCCGTGGCGGAACTCGGCCTCGATCTGCCCGGCGTGACGCCCGGGGACCTGACCGCCGCGCTGCTCGGGGCGCTGCACCGGCCGTGAGGGCGGCGGCCGGCCATCGCCCGGTGGAGGTGAGCGCCGCGTGGCCGGCCCTGTATACTGCGGCGTGAACCGGTCCAACCGAAAGAGGGCTCCCATGCGCAATTCCCTGCTCCCGCTGCTCGTCTGCGCCGCGTTCCTGGCCGGCTGCACCCAGGAGGCGCAGAACAAGATCGGCCGCGGCATCCGCAACTGGACCGGCGACAATGGCGTGCTCGACGTCTATGCCGCCGACAAGCTGGTCCTGCGCCTCGTCAAGGTGGACAAGCTCAGCACCGCCTACGGGACCGGGGACAGCCAGCCCCGCCCCTACCGCTACGGCTACGGGGTGATGGACGAGAACTTCAACCTCCAGGCGGATCCGGGCGAGAAGAAGATCTACTTCGAGGTGAGCGACTACTCCACCAGCTACGTCTTCTACGAGAACTACAAGGACTGAGGCCGGTCCGGGCGCCGGCTGCCCGTGCCTGGGTCCGATTCATCCGGCCGGCGGGGGGTGGCCCCGGCGTTCCCTGCGCGGGTCAATCCGCGCCCGCAGACCCCATCCCCCGATCCGGGCCATAAAAATCCCTTGCCAATCACCGCGGCGGGAATAAAATAGCCGCGCCCTCAACCACTTGTGGTCGTATCGTCGTATGCGGCTGGTCTCGTTCAATCCCTATCGCAGCCTCGATATCCCGGGGATCACCTACATCAAGCCCGAGGAGGTGTTCCGCCACCGGGACATCCTGCGGGAGGCCGACTGGGTGCTGTTTCCGGAGTACTGGCAGGTCAACGCCCTGGTCTATGGCCTGAAGCGCCGCATCTTTCCCAGCCCGGCCAGCTACCATCTCGGCCATGACAAGGTGGAGATGACCCGGGCCCTGTGGTCGGTCTGCCCGGGCCATCTCCCCCACACCGTGATCCGTGCGGCCACCGAGGCGAACGTGGAACAGGTGCTGGAGGAGTTCTCCTTCCCCTTCGTGGCCAAGGAGCCGCGCAACTCCATGGGTCGCGGCGTGCACCTGATCGAGGAACGGCGCCGGTTCCTCGACTACGCCGCCCGGAGCGAGGTGCTGTACGTGCAGGAGTACCTCCCCCTGGAGCGGGATCTGCGGGTGGTGGTGGTGGGCGAGCGGGCGGTGGCCGCCTACTGGCGCATCGGGGCCGAGGGGGCTTTCCACAACAACGTGGCCCGGGGCGGGGGGGTGAGCTTCGACGCGGTGCCGCCCGAGGCCCTGGCGCTGGCCGAGCGGGTGGCCGTGGAGCTCGGCGTCGACCACGCCGGGTTCGACCTGGCGCTGGTGGACGGCCAGCTCTACTTCCTCGAGTTCAACGTCCTGTTCGGCAACCAGGCGCTGAATGGGCGCGGCATTTCCCTGGGGCGGCACATCCTCGGTTACCTGGAGCGCGCCGGCATCCCGCCGCGGGAGCCCGATCGGCCCCTTCCCGTCGCCGTCTGACCCCCGTGCCGGGAGCGGAACGTGCCGGGAGCGGAAAAGGGAAACCCCGCCGGCGGCGGTGTTCCGGGGAGGACGGGAGGGCGTTCTCAGGCGGGGACGACGTTGGCCGCCTGCAGGCCCTTGGGGCCACGCTGGATCTCGTAGGTCACCGACTGGCCTTCCTTGAGGGTGCGGAAGCCGGAGCCC
>JAQVKR010000328.1 GCA_028694565.1 Gammaproteobacteria bacterium
CGCCAGCAGGGCCCGGGCGACTTCCATGCCATGCCGGACCAGCCGCCCACGCGGCAGCGGCGCCTCGCCGTCCGGCTCCGCGGCCAGCAGCCGGGCGGTGGCGATCAGGGTCCAGTGGTCAGGGGGCCAGTCCTCCGACTCCACCGGCTGCTCCGCCAGCCACGCGGTGGCCCGGGCGGCCGCGGCGTACCAGCGGGGATCCGGGTCCAGGCGGTGGAGTGCCAGCAGCCCCAGGATGGCCTCCCCCGGGTAGTAGAGCGCGTGGCGGGTGTCCCGCCGCCCCCCCTGGTCGGGGGTGAACTTGGCGTAGAAGCTCCCGTCCTCCTTCTGCATGAACAGGAGGAACTCTCCCAGCCGGCGCAGCCCCGCGACCGAGACCGCCCCGGGCTGGAGCCGCTCCAGCTCCGCCAGCCCCACCAGCGCCAGCCCCGTGCCGCCCAGGTTCGCCTCCAGGGGCGCCCGGGTGCGATCCAGCTCCGGCTGGGACCAGACGGCCAGCAGGTCAGGGTGCTCCGGCGGACTGGCGATGCAGCAGTCGCCGAGGAAGCGGCCCGCCCGCTGCAGCGCCGCCAGGGCCGGGGCGTCATCGGCCCGCCGCAGGTACAGCCCCAGCACGTACAGGGCCGCGGCGTGGCGGACGGCGTTGTACTGCAGCGGCGAGGGGTGGCGGGGATTGCTGTTGGCCAGGTAGATGAACTCGCCGTTCGGCAGGTTGGCGCGGGTCAGGTAGCCGAGCGTCCTGTGGATGGCGTCGTCCAGCGCCGGCGCCGCGACGACGGCGCCCGCGGGGGCGGGGGGTGCCGGGGTCTGCGCCTGGAGTGGAAGCCAGCAGCCGGCCAGGGCGGCCAGGGCGGGCAGCAGCAGTCGTTTGACCGGGTTCATCAATGTTCCTGGGAGTGTCTGCGGAAGGGACAAGCTACCAGAAACCGCCCCTCCCGTGCTGTCCGCGTTCATCGCCGCAGCCGCTGCGGTGCCTGTCGCGCGCGGGTGCTACCAGTCCATGCTGAACCGTGCGCCCCAGAAGTGGCGCGGCTGCCGGAGCCGTTGCGGGTCGCGCCGGAGTCCGGCCGGGCCGGCCGCCGCCGAACGATCCGGCAGGAGCCCCACCTCGATCCCGGCCTCTCGTCCCAGCAGCCGATCCGTCTGCCGGTTCAGCGCGCCCAGGGGATCGGTCAGCGCCAGCAGTGCCCGGTCGCCGAGATCCCACGACGCCTTCGCCTCGATCTGCCCCCGCAGCCTCATGAAGTAGAGTCCCAGCAGCGATCCGGCCACCGGGGTGCTGATGAGATCCTGGTAGGAGGGTTTCTCGAACATGGCCTCCACGCCGAACTCGAACATCGCCGAGAGCGCGGCCGAGTACCAGAAGGCGCCCGTGTTGCCGAGGCCCCGTTCCCGGCCGCGGACGAAATAGGCCGCGCCCCAGTAGGGATGGAGGACGTAGTTGATGTACCAGAGATCCTGGTCCCAGACCGGCTGGCTGGCATTGTCCCGCCACTGGGTCAGCCGGAAGTCGCTCTTCTCCTCCTCGCTCCAGCGGCTGATGCGCTCGGGCATCAGGTAGAGCAGGCCCACGGTCGCGGCCTGGTAGCCCAGCAGGTAGCCCGCGTCGCGCCGCAGACCGGCGTAGTCGGGGCCGGGCGGGGTGCCGTCATTCCCGGGGGCCGTGGAGGAAGCGGACGGGGAGCGCCACAGGCCCGTCGCGGCCTGGAAGGGAAGTGGGGTCGGCCGGGGCTGACTGAAGAGGTCGGCGCCGGCGAGGCCCGGGGCGAGCAGTGACAGCAGAATCAAAGGGATATGCAGGCGCATGTCCGCGGCTCCTGTTCTGTGCCCCTTGCTTCCATCGCGGGGAGAACCGGGGTCCTCCTCTGCGACCGCAGCTTACCCCAACGCTGGGCCGGTTTCACTCCGGGAGGCGCCCCCCCCATCCTCCCGCCCCGGTGTCTCTAAGCTTAACTTAAGCAAGCGTTGCTAGCCTTCCGGCCACTGTTCAAGCCCACTGGAAGGCGAAGGAAAATGGAAGAGAAAAACATGCAGACACTCAGGGAAGTGACCGTCTGGGATCGCTCCACGCGCTGGTTCCACTGGATCAACGTCCTGTCCGTCATCGGCCTCATGTTCGTCGGCATCGCGCTCCTCAACGGCAAGTCGCTGGGCGTGAGCCCCGAGGGCAAGGTGCTGCTGAAGACCGTGCACGTCTACATCGGCTACGTCTTCGCGCTGAACCTGGCGTGGCGCATCGTGTGGGGCTTCCTCGGCAACCACTACGCCCGCTGGACCACCACCTTAGCCTTCGGCCGTCGCTACGTCCTCCGGGTGCGCGGCTACCTGGCCGGCGTGCGCGGCGGACGCCCGCCCGCCTACGCGGGCCACAACCCCCTCGGGCAGCTCATGGTGGCGGCGCTGTTCATCCTGCTCTCGGCGCAGCTGGTCACCGGCCTGGTCCTGGCGGGCACCGACGTCTACATGCCCCCCTTCGGCGGCTATTTCGCCGAGTGGGTCACCGGGGGCGACACGGAGCGGATGGCCGCGCTTACGCCCCTGAACAAGGAGGCGGTGGTGGCGGGCGCCTACGCGGAGATGCGCGCGTTCCGCTCCCCCTTCATCGGGGCCCACGAAGCGGCCTTCTACCTGCTGCTGGCGGCGATCCTGCTGCACGTGGCGGCGGTGGTGGTGACCGAGCTGCGCGAGCGCAGCGGGCTCATCTCGGCCATGATCAACGGCCGCAAGGTGCTCGCGGATCGGCCGGTGGACGAGCGCGCCTGAGACACCGACACCCGCAACCGGCAACGGGGCGGCGGCAGCCGCCCCGTTCTTTCGGGCTCTGCGGCAGAATTCGTGGGTATGGGAACGACGATCGATTTTCGCCAGGACGCCAGGCGAGCCAGGGAATGATGCCTGTTGCGGGCGTCTTCAGCGACGCCCATGGGCAAGGATGACCGCCTGGACCACTCCAGCCACCCCGGGCCGAATCGACCCCCTGCTTCCCGGTCTCCTCTTCCGGCATGGCCGCCCCCTCTCTTGGCGATGGTTGCGAAAAGCACTCCAGCCACGGATTCCGCCGGGGAGCCTTCTTTCGTCGCGTCACTGGCCGGCCGTGGACGCGCGGGAGGGGGTGGCCGGTCCCAGTGAACCGGCTGATGCCTTGAGCCGGAGGAAACGGGGCGTGTATAAGGGGCCGATGGAGAAACTCGACGCCAGGAATCTGCAGTGCCCCTTCCCCGTGCTGCGGGCCAACCGCGCGCTTGCGGCCCTGCCCGCCGGCAGCCTGCTGGAGGTGCTGGCCACCGGGCCGTGCATCGAGGAGCACTTCCAGGTCTACTGCGAGCGCAACGGCCACCGCATCATGGAGTACAGCGAGACCTCCGGCGTCCACCGGCTGCTCATCGAGCGGGGCGAGGGTCCGCCGAAGCGGCCGCGCTGACCCGGGCGGCGGACCGCGTCGCGCCCGGCCCCGCCGCTCAGGCGGCGCTGGTCTGGATGTCGCCCGAGGCGGACGCCATGTCGCCGTACAGCGAGGCGAGCAGGTCCAGCCGGGTGAGGATGCCCACCAGCGCGCCATCCCCGTTCACCACCGGCAGGTGGTTGATGTGATTCTGCGCGAACAGCAGGAAGGCGTCGGTCAGGTGGGTCTCCTCGCGGGCGAGAATGAGCGGGTGGGTCATGATGCGCTCGGCGGTGTTGCGCGGCCGCCCCGCCACCGCCAGCCGGACGTGGCGCACCAGCGTGTCGCACAGGCGCCAGTTGGCGCTCTTGAGGAAGTCCGCCACCGTGACCATCCCCAGCAGCCGCCGCTCCCCGTCCACCACCGGCGCGCCGCGGATGCCGCGGGTGCGCAGCAGCTTCCAGATCGCCTCCAGCGACTCGTCGGGGGCCACCGTCACCACCTCGCGGGTCATGATGTCGCCCACGGTGATGTCCCCCAGCCGCCGGCGCTTGGCGTGCAGGATCGCCATGGAGTAGATGCGCTCGAGGTCCTCGCCGGTCACGTC
>JAQVKR010000329.1 GCA_028694565.1 Gammaproteobacteria bacterium
CCGTCGAATCCGGCAGCCGCACCACCCGCGAAAACGCGCTCCTCACCCGGGAGCTGCTCGAGCGCGAGGGCCTGGCGCGGGTGCTGCTCGTGACCTCCGCCTTCCACATGCCCCGCGCCCTGGGCGCGTTCCGGGCCGTGGGCATCGAGGCGGTTCCGTCGGCGACCGACTACCGGGCCAGCCGGGCTTCCGGCGCCACGCTGCTCGACTATCTGCCCGATGCCGAGAGCCTCTACCGATCGAGCGTGGCGGTGAAGGAGTACCTCGGTTACCGCTACTACCTGCTGCGGGGGTGGATCGCCGCGACGCCCGGTTGAGCACCGGGAGCCACACGACAAGGATTGACGCAACTCCATGGCCAGGATCATCTTCATCAACCGCGTTTTTCATCCCGATCAGTCCGAAAACAGCCAGCTGCTGACCGATCTCGCCTTCCATCTCTCGGTGCGGGGACGGCATGTCAATGTCATCACCGCCCGCTACCGGGATGACGACCCGATGGCCGTCCTGCCGCCCTACGAGCTCATCAAGGGCGTGCGGGTGGACCGGGTCTGGACCCCGAGGCTCGGCCGCAACACCGCGCTGGGCCGGAGGCTTCGGAACTTCTTCTTCCGCATCAATGCCGCCCGTCTACTGTCCGGGATCTCCCAGCGCGGGGACGTGGTGGTGACCCTGCCGGACCCGGTGCGGGCGACGGTGACCGCCGGGTTCCTGGGGCGGCTGAGCCGTGCCCGGGTGGTGAACTGGCTGCAGGGCATCGAGCCGGAGCTGGAGGACACCCGGCGCGGCGGCAACGGCGGCCGGCGGCTGCGGCGCAAGCGCAACGCCGCGCTGGGCAAGGCGGCGCTGAATCTGGTGCCCGGGGAGGGCATGGCGGCCTATCTCGCCGGCGAGGGGATGGACCCCGGCCGCATCCGCGTTCTGCCCCACTGGTGCCGGGCCGAGAGCGTCCGGCCCCTGGCCGCGGCGGAGAACCCCCTGCGCCGGGAGTGGGGCATGGAGGGCCGCTTCGTCCTCGGACACCGCGGCCGTCTCGACCGGCTGGATGACTTCTCCACCCTGCTCGACGCCGCCGCCGCCCTGGGCAATCGCGGCAGCTTCACGCCGCTGTTCGTGGGCGTGGGCCGGGCCCGGGACAAGCTGATGGCGGAACTGCGCGGACGCGGGCTGATCAATGCCCAGTTCCGTCCCTACCAGCCCCGTGACCGCCTGGCCGTGAGCCTGAGCGTGCCCGATGCCTACCTGGTCGTGCAGCGGCCGGGGTCCGACCGCCTGATGATGCCCGGCGGCTTCTACGACGCCCTCGCCGCCGGCCGGCCGGTGGTCTACCTGGGCGCGACGGAGGGCGAGATCCCCGGCCTGCTGGCCGAGCATCGCTGCGGCCTGGCCGTCGCGACCGGGGACACCGAGGGCTTCGTGGCGGCCGTGGCGCGGCTCATGACCGATCCGGAGGCCCGTCGGGAAATGGGCGCGCGCGCCCGTGCCCTCCATGAAGCCCGCTTCGAGCGCACAGCCGCGCTGGCCGCCTGGAGCGAGGCGCTCGACGGGGTGATGGGGTAGGGGGCGTCCCCGCCGCGGGGTTTGTTGAATAGACGGGATTTACAGGATTTCTCAGGATTGACAGGATTTTTCCCTCAGGGTTGAGGGGCTGCGGTTGTATGAGAGTTCGTGGGTTCCGGCCAGTGCCCCATCGCCCCGGGGGCGGGCCTCCCACAGGCTTCGGTTGGGCCGCCGGGGCTGGGAGCCCTTGTGGGAGGCGCGCCCTCGCGGCGATATCTCTTGAATAGACAGGGTTGACGGGATTTCTGACTGGTGGCTTCGGTCGGGCCGCGGGATGAGCAGATAAATCTGCACCTACGGAGAGGGGCCTTTGCCGCGATAAAAGCCCTGGCCAACGCCCCTTTGGCGAGGTCTCCACAACCGGACGGCGCTATCCCTCGAAACCCGGAACCCGCGACTCGAAACTATCTTCATCTCGCCCCGGGGGGCGGGCCTCCCACAGGCTTCGGCCGGGCGCTGAACCGTAGGGTGTGCTGCGCGCACCGGATGGGCCGGACCGGAACCCGAAGTGTTCACTTCAACCCCCAAGTTACCCGGTACACCCGCCGACATCCTGTCAATCCTGTAAATCCCGTCCATTCCATCAGCTTCATTGTCCGGGGATGAGGATCTCCGCTTCCGGGCAGATCTCCCGCAGACTTTCGGCCAGGGCCGTCTTGGCGCCCGCATCGCCGTGCACGAGCCGGATCTCGGCGGGCTTGCGGCGCATGCGCCGGACGAAGCGGACCAGGTCGTCGCGGTCGGCGTGGGCGGAGTAGCCGGGCAGGGTGTGGACGCCGGCGCGGATGGTGTGGCGCCTGCCTTCCAGCTCCACCCAGCCGCCCCGGGGGCCGTAGCGCTGGATGTCCCGGCCTGGCGTGCCGGCGGCCTGGTAGCCGACGAAGAGGATGTCGGTGCGCGGTTCGCCGATGAGTGCCTCGAGGTAATCGACGATGCGCCCGCCGGTGCACATGCCGCTGCCGGCGATGACCACGGCGGGGCGTCCGCCCCGGGCCAGGTGCTCCACCGCCCGCAGGTGTTCGGCATGGCTGTCGAGGGTGGTGAGCTGGTCGAAGGCGAGGGGGTGGCGCCCGGCGCGGACCCGGCGCCGGGCCTCGGCGTCCCAGTGGGGGCGCAGTTCACGGTAGGCCTCGGTGAAGCGCGCGGCGAGGGGGGAGTCCACCACGATCTCGAGCTCGCCCCAGGACGGCCGGCGGCCGGCCCCGCCCGCTCCGTGACTGTGAATGATGCCCTCCAGCTCGTAGAGCAGCTCCTGGGTACGGCCGATGCTGAAGGCGGGGATGAGCACGTGGCCGCCATCCTCGAGGCAGCGCTCGATGACCGCGCGCAGCGCTTCACGGCGGGTCGCCCGGTTTTCGTGGCGGCGATCGCCGTAGGTGGATTCCAGCACCAGCACCTCGCAGCCGTAGGCGGGGGCCGGCGCGGACAGCAGCGGGGCATGGGGCGCGCCCAGGTCGCCGGAGAAGATCACTTCGCGGCTGCCGCGACCCCGGCCCACCTTCAGCACCACGTAGGCCGAGCCGAGGATGTGGCCGGCGGGCCGGAAGCGGGCGGTGACGGCCGCCGTGGCGGCGGGGTTGAAGGGGGCGTCGTAGGGAAGGGGAACCAGGCTCGCGCGGATCAGTTCGATGAACCGCCGCACCAGGGCGGCATCGCGGGTGAAGCCGATGCGCAGCGCGTCCTCCAGCACGAGCGGCAGCAGCCGGGCGGTGGGTTCGGTGCAGAAGATGGGGCCGCGGAAGCCGGCGGCGACGAGATAGGGCAGGCGCCCCACGTGGTCCAGGTGGCAGTGGGTGATGAGCAGGGCCTTGACGCCGCGGAGGTCGAACTCGACGCGCTGGCGATCGAAGCCGGCTCCGTCCGCCCCTCTTTCGCCACCCTGGAACAGGCCGCAATCGATGAGGAGCCGCCCGGCACTGCCCAGGTCCAGCTCATGGCAGGAGCCGGTGACGCCGTCCACGGCGCCGTGGTGCCTGATGGCAAAGTGCATGGTCATCGTCCCTGATGAGTCTGCGGAAGGTTGAAGGCGATAGTGTACTTTACCCGAGTGCGTTTGCGCTTCCGCAGGCGCAGATTCATCTGCACAGCGCGGCACCGGGATTCGAGGCCCTGCCCGGTCGGATGAATCCGACCCTACCCATCCGCTCCCGTAGGCGCGGATTCATCTGCACAACGGCACCGGGATTCGAGGCCCTGCCCGGTCGGATCAATCCGACCCTACCCATACGCTCCCGTAGGCGCGGATTCATCTGCACAACGGCACCGGGATTCGAGGCCCTGTCCGGTCGGATCAATCCGACCCTACCCATACGCTCCCGCAGGTGCGGATTCATCTGCGCAACGCGGCGCCGGGGTTCGAGGCCCTGCCCGGTCGGATGAATCCGACCCTGCCCATCCGCTCCCGCAGGTGCGGATTCATCT
>JAQVKR010000008.1 GCA_028694565.1 Gammaproteobacteria bacterium
ACTCCGGTGCCGCTCTCGCCCAGGCCGGCGTAGATTTCGCCCTTCGCCCGCGCCACCCCCTCCAGGGAGCCGAAGCCCTCCAGGTGGGCCGGGCCGGCGTTGGTGACCAGCGCCACGTCGGGCCGGGCGATGGCGGTGGTGTAGCTGATTTCGCCGGGATGGTTGGCGCCCAGCTCCACCACCGCGTAGCGGTGCTCCGGCCGCAGGCGAAGCAGGGTCAGGGGCACCCCGATGTCGTTGTTGAGGTTGCCCCGAGTGGCCAGCACCGGACCGCGCCGGGCGAGAACCGCGGCGATCATCTCCTTGACCGTGGTCTTGCCGGAGCTGCCGGTCACCGCCACCACCGGCAGGTCGGCGCGGGTGCGCCACCAGGCCGCCAGCTCCCCCAGCGCCAGGCGGGTGTCCGCCACCCGGATCTGGGGCAGGGGATCGTCCACCGGCCGGGAGACCAGCGCCGCGCAGGCGCCCCGCTCACGGGCCGCGGCCAGGTAGTCGTGGCCATCGAAGCTGGGGCCGGTCAGGGCCACGAACAGGTCCCCCGGCGCCAGGGTCCGGGTATCGGTGCTGACCGCCCCGAACAGGCCGTCGGCGCCGTGGTGCGTGCCGGCGAGCAGCGCCGCCGCCTCGGTGAAATGCAGGCTGTAGCCCACGGGGACGTTGCCGGCGGAGGCGTTCATGCCGAGCCTCCCGGCCGCAGCAGGCGCAGCACTTCGTCGCGGTCGCTGAAGGGACGGCGGATGTCGCCCACCTGCTGGTAGTCCTCGTGGCCCTTGCCGGCCACCAGCACCACGTCCCCGGCCCGGGCGCCGGACACCGCCAGGGCAATGGCCCGGGCCCGATCGTGTTCCACCTGCGCCCGCTCCGGAGCGCCCATCCCCGCCAGGATCCCGGCGACGATGGCCGCCGGGGATTCGCCGCGGGGATTGTCGTCGGTCACCACCACCCGGTCGGCGAGCCGCTCGGCCACCTCGCCCATCTCCGGCCGCTTGCCGCGGTCGCGATCCCCGCCGGCGCCGAACACGCACCACAACCGGCCGCGGCAGTGCTCGCGCAGCGCCCCGAGGGTCTGCTCCAGGGCGTCCGGGGTGTGCGCGTAATCCACCACCACCAGCGGCCGGTCGTTGCCGCCGAGGCGCTCCATCCGGCCGGGCGGCGTCCGCACCCGCCCCATCTGCCCGAGCGCCGTCCCGAGGGGGACGCCCAGGGCGCCCAGCACGCCGAGAACGCCGAGGAGGTTGGCCGCGTTGTAGCGCCCCAGCACCGGGGTGCGCAGCACGCCTTCGCCCCAGGGCGTCTCCACCCGGAGCTCGAACCCGACCGGATCCAGGCGCAGATCGTGTCCCCGCACCCAGGCCAGCCCCTCGGGATACTCGGGCAGCTGCCGCTCCCCCTCCAGGCTGTAGGCGATCACATCCAGATCCGCCGGCAGGGTGGCCAGGATCTCGCGCCCGAAGGCGTCGTCGGCATTCACCACCGCGCAGGCCAGCCCGGGCCAGTGGAACAGCCGGCGCTTGATCTCGCCGTAGCTGGCCATGTCGCCGTGGTAGTCGAGATGATCGCGGCTCAGGTTGGTGAACAGCGCGGTGTGGAAGCGCACGCCCGCCACGCGGCCCTGGTGCAGGCCGTGGGAGGAGACCTCCATCACCGCGGTGTCCGTTCCGCCGTCCCGGAACCGCGCCAGCCAGCGCTGCACGGCCAGCGCGTCCGGGGTGGTGTGGCTGGCGGCTTCGAGCCGCCCCGGACGCCCGTAGCCCACCGTGCCCATGATTCCGCAGGGGCGCCCGGCGCCTTCCAGCGCCTGGGCCAGGAAATGGCTGCAGGAGGTCTTCCCGTTGGTGCCGGTGACGCCCACCACCGTCACCGCGGCCGACGGCGCGCCGTAGAACCGGTCGGCGATTACCCCGGCCCGCAGGGCGAGACGATCCACGCCGATGACGGGCACCTCCGGGTGGCCGGCGACGTCCAGCGCCGGGGGGACCGCGGGCAGCCCCTCGCCCTTCTCCCAGGCCACCGCGACGGCGCCGGCGCTCACCGCCTGGGCCGCGTACTCGCCACCGTGCCGGGTCTCTCCCGCCACGGCCAGGAACAGATCCCCCGGCGCCACGGCGCGGCTGTCCAGCGCCAGCCCCGTCACTTCGCGATCCTGGCCCGGCAGCAGCAGGGCCATGCCCTCCAGGAGCCGGCCGAGGGG
Organism: Gammaproteobacteria bacterium; assembly: GCA_028694565.1. Taxonomy (GTDB): domain Bacteria; phylum Pseudomonadota; class Gammaproteobacteria; order DSM-26407; family DSM-26407; genus Thioalbus. The sequence continues at coordinate 2,192 of JAQVKR010000008.1, forward strand.
CACGCCCGCGGGAATCCGTTCGGCGGCCATCATGGCTTCACCTTGTCGGTGCTGGCCATGCGCACGGCATCGCCCGGCCCCGGCGGCGCGTCCGGGGCGATGTTGAGCAGCCGCAACGCGCCGGCCATGACCCGGGAAAAGACCGGGGCGGCCACCTGGCCGCCGTAGTAGGCCTTGCCGCCGGGCTCGTTGATCATCACCACCGCGGCCAGCCGCGGCTGGCTGATGGGCGCCAGGCCGCTGAACACGGCGATATAGTGGTCCTCCGAATAGCCGCCGGCGATGGCCTTGCGCACCGTGCCGGTCTTGCCGCCCACCCGGTAGCCGGGCACGGCGGCCCTGGTGGCGGTGCCGCCCTCCTGCACCACCGACTCCAGCATGGGCAGAATCTGCGCGACAATCCGGTGGTCGATGACGCGCTCGCCCTCGATCGGCTCATCCCGGCGGAGAAACGTGACCGGGTTGCGCACGCCATCGGCGGCGAACACCGCGTAGGCGTGGGCCAGTTGCAGGGAGGTGACCGACAGCCCGTAGCCGAAGGCGAAGGTGGCCTGCTCGATGGGACGCCAGCGGCTGAAATCCCCCAGCAGCCCGCTGGTCTCGCCCGGGAATCCGCTGGAGGAGACCATGCCGAACCCCATCCGCGAGTAGAGCCCCCAGAGCCGGTCGGGCGGGAGGGACAGCGCGATCTTGCTGACCCCCACGTTGCTCGACTTGCGGATCACCCCGGCCACGTCCAGCAGGCCGTAGTTGTGCACATCGCGGACCGTGTCCCGGCCCACCCGCATCCAGCCCGGACTGGTCTCCACCGGGGTTTCCGGCGTGTACCGGCCGCTCTCCAGGGCCGCCGCGACGGCGAAGGGCTTCATGGTGGAGCCCGGCTCGAAGGGATCGGTCACGGCCCGGTTGCGGTAGCGCCCGCCGGTCAGCCCGGCCCGGTTGTTGGGGTTGAAGGACGGCTGGTTGACCATGGCCAGCACTTCGCCGGTTTGGGCGTCCAGGATCACGATGGAGCCGGAGCGGGCCCCGTTGTCCTGGATGGCCGCCTTGAGCTCCCGGTAGGCGAGGTACTGGAGCCGGAGATCGAGGCTCAGCGCCAGGTCGCGGCCCGGGCGCGGGGCGTTGATCAGCTCCACGTCCTGGACCGTCTGCCGGCGCCCATCCTTGAGCACCCGCTTGCTGCCCGGCACGCCGCGCAGCCACTGATCATAGGCCAGCTCGATCCCCTCCTGGCCGCCGTCGTCCACGTCAGTGAAGCCCAACACGTGGGAGGCCACCTCGCCCGCCGGGTAGTAGCGGCGGTACTCCTTGAGCAGGTAGACCCCCGGCACCCCCAGCGATTCGACCCGCTCGGCCACATCCGGGGGAACCTGGCGCTTGATATAGAAGAATTCCCGATCGGCGTAGGCGGCCAGCGTGCGCTCCAGGCTCTCCGGGCTCAGATCCAGCGTCCGCGCCAGTTCGGGCCAGCTCGCGCGGGCCGCGGCCAGCTCGCGCGGATTGCCCCAGACCGTGGCCACCGGCGTACTCACCGCCAGCGGCTCGCCGTTGCGATCGGTAATCATGCCGCGGTGGGCAGGCATGGTGACCGTGCGCAGCATGCGGGCGTCGCCCTGGTGGCGGTAGAAGTCCCGGTCGAGCACCTGCAGATCCAGAAGCCGCCAGCCCAGCACGCCGAGGGCGAGCGCCAGCACGGCCAGCACGAAAACGCGCCGTCCGCGATAATCTGCGTATTCCCGCTCTGCGCCGCTCATGGCCTCACCACCACCACCGCAGCGGGGCCGGGCAGGGCCATGCCCAGCCGCTCCCGCGCCTCGGACTCCACCCGTCCGTGGGTCCCCCAGGTGCTCTGCTCCAGCAGCAGCCGCCCCCAGTCCTCGCTCAACCGGTCGTGCACCCGCTGCAATCCCTGCAGCTCGACGAACAGCCGCCGGCTGACATGCTTGCTGTAGGCGACGCCCAATGCCGAGACCAGCAGCGACGCCAACAGCACGGTGACGGCCGCCGCCTCCGCCCGGGTGAGGCCGATGCCGCGCGCCGCGCGCGGCGCGCCCCGGCCATGCGGCGGCGTATCGCCCCGGCCGCTCATGCCAGCTTCTCCGCCACGCGCAGCACCGCGCTGCGGGCGCGTGGGTTGTGCTCCACCTCCCCGGGCCCGGCGCGCACCGAGCGCCCGACCGCCCGCATCCGCGGCCGGAGCTCGCTGGCCGGCACCGGCAGGTCGTCCGGGTAGCGCGTATCCCGCTCGTGGGAGCGGATGAAGCGCTTCACCCGGCGATCCTCGAGCGAGTGGAAGCTGATGACGCACAGCCGCCCGCCCGGGGCGAGCGCTTCGAGCGCCTGCGCCAGGGTCGCGTCCAGCTCTTCGAGCTCGCGGTTCACGTGGATGCGGATGGCCTGAAAGACGCGCGTGGCCGGGTGCTTGCCCTTTTCACGGGAAGGATTCGCCGCGGCCACCACCGTCGCCAGCCGCGCGGTCGTCCCGATGGGCTCCTGCTCGCGGGCGTGGATGATGGCACGGGCGATGCGCCGGGCGTGGCGCTCCTCGCCATAGGAGCGCAGCACCCAGGCAATCTCCCCCTCCTCCGCCTGCGCCAGCCAGTCGGCCGCGCCGATGCCGCTGTCGGGGTCCATGCGCATGTCCAGCGGACCATCGCGGAGGAAGCTGAAGCCGCGCCGGGCGTCGTCCAGCTGGGGCGAGGAGACCCCCAGGTCCAGGAGGATGCCATCCACCCTGCCCGTCCAGCCCCGGCTGTGCACCTCCGCCTCAAGCATCGCGAATGACCCCCGCACGATCGCGAAGCGTTCATCGTTGGCCAGGTCAGCCTGCGCCACCGCCACGGCCTCCGGGTCCTTGTCGAAGGCCAGCAGCCGTCCCTCGGGTCCGAGCCGCTCCAGAATCGCCCGCGCATGTCCGCCGCGGCCGAAGGTGCCGTCTACGTAGATGCCCCCGGGGCGTATGGCCAGCCCCTCCAGCACCTCCCCGAGCAGGACTGGGTGATGTACCGCCACTTCCACCATCCGCCTACAACGACAGGGTCGCCAGCTCGGGCGGCAGGTCCTCGCCTCCGAGCGTGGTCTCTTCGAGCCAGGCATCGCGGCGGATGTTCCAGTTCTCCTCGTCCCAGAGTTCCAGCTTCTTGCCCTGGCCAATCAACACCGTACGCTTGTCCAGCCCGGCGTACTGGCGCAGCGGCGTGGTCAGCAGCAGTCGCCCGCTGGCATCCATGTCCGTTTCCGTGGCATACCCCACCAGGAGCCGCTGGAAACGGCGGGCCCTGGGATTCACGTTGGCCATGGCGTTGATCTGGCCCTCGATGAGCTCCCAGTCGGGCATGGGATAGATAAGGAGGCAGCGCTCGTCGGTGTCGATGGTCACCACCAGGCGGCCGTCGCAGCGCTCCAGGATCGGGTCGCGGTAGCGGGTGGGCATGGCCATCCGCCCCTTGGCGTCCAGATTGAGATTGGTGATCCCTCGGAACAACCCCGACCCCCCGGAGCCTGACGGCCCATTTTTTTCCACTTAACTCCACTTTTCGACACTATAGGTATCGGCCAAGATCAATGTCAAGGGAATCGGCCCCCAAAACGGGGAATTTACTGCTTTTAACACAGTAACTTACGCTCACGCGGCGAGGTGGGAGCCGTGCCCGCGGAAGCATTGGGCACAGTCACATGGGGTTAGTCAGGGAAGTTCAAGTAGAATCTCATCATGCGGCCCCGGCCGCGCCGTTCGGGCAACCGTTTCACTCTCCCCGCCGGGGCCAAGCCCCACGGAATCCGGGAAATTCCCCGCCGCCGACCGGCGGCAACGCCCGGCTCGCGGCCCGGCCAACGCCCGCGCCCACCCCCGCGCCTTCGCGATCCGGCAACGGGCGAGCGGGCCGCGGAACGGCCCGAACGCGCAGGAATCAGGAGAAGGGAAAGAGGGAGCCGGCCTGTAAGCCGGGTTCTGTCGTGGACAGCCATTCATCTGGGACGCACGTCACCGCGCGCCTCGAGCGACCTACCCGGGAGCGGCGCGGGCCACGCCATGACTCCCCTATTTGGTCTTGCTCCGGGTGGGGTTTGCCGTGCCGCCGAGTGTTGCCACCGGCGCGGTGCGCTCTTACCGCACCTTTTCACCCTTGCCGGCGCCCCGGGGGGCGCTTGGGCGGTCTGTTTTCTGTGGCACTTTCCGTCGGCTCGCGCCGCCCAGGCGTTACCTGGCACCCTGCCCTGTGGAGCCCGGACTTTCCTCCCCGCCCATAGGCGGCGCGGCTGTCCGGCCGACTCCCGGGACCATTATACCAGCAGCCGGCCGGCAACGGCGGCCCGATCCGGATTTTCAGCGCCGGACGCAGGGCCGCCCAAGAGGGCCGTGGCACGCGTTCCGGGCACGGGCGCGGCGACGGGGTGGCGCGCCGGGCCCCGCGCGAAACGGAGCGGCGGCGCCCATCACCCATCCCCCTCGCTCAACCGCATCGCCAACCGGTAGACCTCGTTGCGGCGCCGGCCGCTGAGCTTCACGGCCAGCTGCACCGCCTGCTTCAGGGGCAGCTCCCCGAGCAGCACCGCCAGCTGCCGCTCCAGCTCCCCCTCGCGCTCATCCTCCCCGACCGGTTCGGGCGCCCCGTGGACCAGGATCACGAACTCGCCGCGGCGCTGATCGGGATCCCGCTCCAGCAGCTCCGCCAGTTCCGCCAGGGCGCCCCCGCGCACGGTCTCATGAATCTTGGTCAGCTCCCGGGCGAGGACCGCCTCGCGCCCTCCGCCCAGGACCGCGGCCATGTCCGCCAGGGTCTCGCGGATGCGGTGGGGGGACTCGTAGAAGGCCACGGTGCGGGGCTCTCCGGCCAGCGCCTCAAGCCGGGCGCGGCGCGGCCCGGAGCGGGCCGGCAGAAACCCCTCGAACACGAACCGATCCACCGGCAGCCCGGCCACCGACAGCGCCGCCACCAGCGCGCTGGGGCCTGGCACCGGGGAGACCCGCAGGCCGCGCGAACGCGCCTCGCGCACCAAGAGGTAGCCCGGATCGCTCACCAGGGGGGTTCCGGCATCGGAGATCAGGGCCAGCGACTGCCCCGCCTCAAGGCGGTCCAGCAGCGCCGCGACGCGCTGGGCCTCATTGTGCTCGTGCAGGGAGGTGATGGGCGTGGCAATGGCGAAGTGGCGCAGCAGGGGCGCGCTGTGGCGGGTATCCTCCGCCGCGATGAGATCCACCTCCCTCAGCACCGTAACGGCCCGCGGGGTCATGTCCCCCAGGTTGCCGAGCGGCGTCGCCACGATGTACAGAACCCCGGACCCGGTCGCCACGTCCCCTCCCGCCCTTTGCAATATGCCGTTGCTGTTAGATACTGTCGCGCCATGAGCGCGATGACTCGTCACCTTCCGCGAGCGGCCCTGCTGGGCCTGGTCCTGGCCCTGGCCGGCTGTACCGGGATGCCCCCCGCGGCCACCACCGCCCCCACGGGCGGAGAGGCGCAGGCGGAATCCCTGCTGCGCTCGGGGCAGCCCGCGCAGGCGGCCCGAGAGTATAGACGACTGGCCGATGCCGCGTCCCCGCCACGCCGCGAGGCGCTGCTGCTGAGCACCGCCGAGGCCTGGCTGGAAGCGGACGACGCGGCAGCCGCGCGCGCCACGCTGGAGGCGCTGGGCGGAAGCGCCCTGCCGGCCCCGCTCGCCGCGCGCCGGGCGATCGTGATTGGCGGGCTGCAGCTGCGCGACGGCGATCCCGAGGCGGCGCTGGCGAGCCTCCGCGGCCTGGAGGAGACGCCCCTCGACGCGCGCACCGAGAGCCGCTACCACCGTATCCGCGCCGAGGCCCTGGAGCGGGGCGGGCGCTTCGCGGATGCCGCGCGGGAGCGGGTTGCCCTGGATTTCCTGCTCTCCAACCCCGAGGCCATCCTCGCCAACCAGCGTGCCATCTGGGCCGACCTCAACCGCCTGTCTCCCGAGCAGCTCTCGGCACAGCGCACCCGGCCCGCCCCGGACACCTACAGCGGCTGGCTGGAGCTGGTCCTGGTGCAGCGGCTGTTCTCCAGCAATCCCGCGCAGCAGGCGCGGGAGCTCGGCAACTGGCGCGCCCGCTATCCCGACCACCCGGCCCAGCGCCACCTCCTCGCCGGCCCGGAAGCCCAGCCTGCGCCGACACAGTACCCCGATCGGCTGGCGCTGCTGCTGCCGCTGAGCGGTGAGCTGGCCGCCATCGGGCAGGCCGTGCGGGAAGGCTTCATGGCCGCCTACTATTCCGACAGCCGTGGCGGCGACGCCCCCCAGGTCCAGGTGCATGATACCCGGGTTGGCGGGGCCCGCGCCGCCTACGAGGCCGCCGTGGCCGCCGGGGCGGGAATGGTGGTGGGCCCGCTGACCAAGGAGGCGCTGGCCGATCTGGTCACGGGCGGCGGGCTCACGGTTCCAATCCTGGCCCTCAACCGGGTGGATGTATCGCCGCCGCCCGCGGGGCTGTACCAGTTCGGGCTCGCCCCCGAGGACGATGCCCGGGAGGCCGCCCGCCGCGCCTGGGATGACGGCCACCGGCGCATGCTCGTCCTCGTGCCCGCCGGCGAATGGGGCGAGCGGGTGGCCCAGGCCTTCGTGGAGGTCTGGTACGCGGCCGGCGGCAGCGTGGCGGAGACACAGTACTACAGCGGCGACAGCCTGGCCGACTCGGTGAAGAACCTGCTCAACATCACCGAAAGCGAGCAGCGCCGCAGCCAGCTCTCCGGCCAGCTGGGCCGGCAGCTGAAGTTCCAGCCCCAGCGCCGCCAGGACGCCGATGCCGTGTTCCTCGCCGCCTTTCCCCGCGACGCCCGGCAGATCCGGCCCCTGCTGGATTTCTACTACGCCAGCGACCTGCCGGTGTACGCCACCTCCCATCTCTACAGCGGCAACCACAACCCCGCCGCGGATCAGGACATGGACGGGATCCACTTCGCCGATCTGCCCTGGATCATCGATCCCGGCCCGGAGGATCTCGCGCTCAAGGAGGACTTCGCCGCACTGTGGCCCGATTCGGCCGAGCGCTTTTCGCGCCTGTTCGCCCTGGGGCTCGACGCCTATACGCTGGTGCCCCGCCTGCAGGCCCTGATTCGCGATCCCGCCCTGAGCATTCCCGGACGCACGGGCCGCCTCAGCCTGGCCCCCGACGGCCGGGTGCACCGGTCGCTGGTCTGGGCCCACTTCGAGCAGGGCGTCGCGACACCCGACGTCGAGCCCGAGCCCGAATCCACGGTCAGCCCTTGAGCGCCCCGCCCGGCTCCGGAGCCCGCCCGGCGGACCGGGGGCGCGCAGCCGAGGAACGCGCCTGCAGGCACCTCACGGCCGCCGGGCTACGCCTGCTGGAGCGCAACTTCAACAGCCGCCGCGGCGAGATCGATCTCGTCATGCGCGAGGGCGCCACGCTGGTCTTCGTCGAAGTCCGCTACCGCCGCAGCGACCGCTTCGGCAGCGGCGCGGAGAGCGTCGACGGGCGCAAGATGTCCCGCATCCTGGCGGCCGCCCGGCACTACCTGCAGCTCCACCCCGAGGCCGCCGATGGCCCCTGCCGTTTCGACGTGGTCGCCATCGGGCCCGGCGGCGGCGGCGGAGCCATCGACTGGATCCGCGATGCCTTCGGCGCCGACTGAGGCCCAGGCCGGCCGGGCCCGGCACACGCCATCGGCGCCGCACCCGCCAACCGCAACGCCGCCGACCTCCGCTCGGGCACGCCGCAGGTAGTAAACTACAGGACATTCCCAGCGTCAGCAGAACCAGGAAACCGACGAACCGATGGAACTTGAACAACGTGTCAGGGGTCTGTTCCAGGACAGCATCCAGGCAAAAACCGAGGCGGCGGCGGTTCTGGCTCCCGCCATTGCCCGGGCCGCCGAGATGCTGGTGGAGAGCCTGCTCGGCGATGGCAAGATACTGGCCTGCGGCAACGGGGGCTCGGCGGCGGATGCCCAGCACTTCTCCTCGGAGCTGCTCAACCGCTTCGAGCGGGAGCGCCCCGGCCTGCCGGCCATCGCCCTGACGACCGACAGCTCGACATTGACCTCCATCGGCAACGACTACCGCTTCGACGATGTGTTCGCCAAGCAGATACGGGCCCTCGGCCACCCGCCGGACGTGCTGCTGGCCATTTCCACCAGCGGCAATTCGTCGAACATCGTCGAGGCGGTCAACGCGGCCCATGATCGCAACATGCGCGTGGTGGCGTTGACCGGGCGGGCGGGCGGCGCCCTGGCCGGCCTGCTCGGTCAGGAGGATGTGGAGATCCGGGTGCCGGCCACCAGCACGGCTCGCATACAGGAGGTGCACCTGCTGGCCATACACTGCCTGTGCGACCTCATCGACCATCGTCTCTTCGGACAGGAGGTTCAAACCCCATGAATACCCGCACGCTGCTCATGACCGCCCTGGCGGGCGCGCTGATCTTCCCCCTGCTTCAGGCCTGCGCTCCGGTGGTCGTCGGCGGGGCCGCCGCCACGGGCACGGCGGTCGCCATCGATCGCCGCACGGCAGGCACCATGGTGGACGATCAGGCCGTCGAGCTGAAAACCCTGGACGCGATACTCTCGGACAAGGATCTCCACGAACAGACCCACATCCGCTCCACCAGCTTCAACGGCCTGGGGCGGCTGACCGGCCAGGCACCCCGCGCCGAGCTGCGCGAGCGCGCCGAGCGCATCGTCAGCGCCTACCCCGAGGTCCGGCGCGTGGTCAACGAGATCGCGCTCTCGGCACCCAACTCCGTCATGACCCGCACCAGCGACACCTGGATCACCACCAAGGTGAAAACCCTCATGTTCGCGGAGAAGAATTTCAACGCCAACAACGTGAAGGTGGTGACCGAGAACGGCACCGTCTACCTGATGGGACTGGTCCGCCGCGCGGAGTCCGACAAGGCGGTGGCCATCGCCCGCCAGGTCAAGGGCGTGCAGAGGGTGGTGAAGGTCTTCGAGTACATCGACTGACCTTCGCGCCCCCGCGCCGGATCCGGCTCACACCGGCGGCTGCGCCAGCAGCCGCCGGTAGAGCAGCGCATCCGGCACGTTGAAACAGCAGGCCACCAGCAGCGCGAACCGCGACTCGTACGCCCGCATGGCCGAGAGGGCGATGGCCGCGGCCCGCTCGCGGGGAAATCCGTAGACTCCGGTGCTGATGGCCGGGAAGGCGATGCTGCGGGCGCCGCGCTCCGAGGCGGCCTCCAGGCAGCTGCGGTAGCAGCGGGACAGCAGCGACGCCTCCCCTGCGCCGCCTCCCCGCCACACGGGACCCGCGGTGTGTATGACCCAGCGCGCCGGCAGCCCGAACCCCGGCGTGACCCTCGCCTCGCCGGTGGGGCAGCCGCCGATGGCCTCGCAGGCGGCCTCCAGCTCCGGTCCGGCGGCCCGGTGGATGGCGCCATCCACCCCGCCTCCCGGGCGCAGCCAGCGGTTCGCCGCATTGACGATGGCATCCACCCTCAGGGTGGCGATGTCGGCACAAACCGCGACAATCATCGCACTCCCTCCGCCACCGGCGGCCGCCGTCCACGGACATTGCGGCCGCCACAGGAGGTAGAATAGCCCCACCGCCGCACAGACGCCCGCATGCGGGCCGCGGCGGGCCGCGTCCGATGGACCGGCTGCGGGATGCGCCCCGGCCCGGCGCCTTTGTTCAACACCTTCACGCCTTCGTGGTGAACCGGCAGATGCCCGACGGTAAACTGACCCCATGAACAGTCTGCACTGGTTCTGGTTCTTCGTCCTTGCGGCCCTGGCGGGGCGGGCATGGCACACGGGGCTGCAGGCGCGGGAGGCGGCGGTGCGTTTCGCCGACCAGGCCTGTCGGCTGCGGCGGCTGCAGTTGCTGGATCAGACGGTGGCGCTGAAGCGGATGCGGCTGGAACGGGAACCGGGGCGGAGGCTGCCGGCGCTGGTGCGCATCTACGACTTCGCCTTCAGCGACAATGGCCTCACCCGGCAGGAAGGACAGCTGGCCATGCGGGGGATGCGGGTGCTGCAGCTGCGACTGCCCGAGCCCGCTTCGCCGCCGATCCCCGAGCCGCCCCTCCGTGAGCCGCCGCTGGACATACCCGACTACAAGCAACCCGGCAACGTGGTCGTACCCTTCCGCCGCCCCCAGCGCTGAGCCGCCGCTTCCCGGAACCCATCGAACCCGCCGGAACAGGCCTTCATCCGTGGCTTGCCCCCGGATGGCGCCGGTTTTCACCGCAACCGGGGGAATCCCCGGCCCACAGGCCCGAACGCGGAGACTGGCGCGGAACCGGGCTCCGGTTCCGGCCTGGAGACGGGGGATATCCGCGCCACCCCGCGGCCGGGGGCACGCTCCCGGTGCCCGCGACGTCCGGGACGTCAGTCCACCAGCTTGAGGCGGGGGCGGCGGGGCGCGTCCCGTGGTCCGTCCTCCGGCGGCTTGGGCGGCTCGGGCGGGGGCTCTTCCTCGGGGAAGGCCATGCCCTGGCCGTTTTCGCGCGCGTAGATGGCCAGCACCGCGCCGACGGGAACATGGACATCCGTCGGCGTGCCGCCGAAGCGGGCGTTGAAGCGCACGGCCTCGTTGCCGAGATCCAGGGCGCGGACCGCCTGGGGCGCCACGTTGAGGACGATGCGCCCCTCCTCCACGAAGCGTTCCGGCACATCCGCGCCGGGATAGCCGGCATTCACCAGCAGATGGGGAGTCATTCCGTTGTCGACGATCCACTCGTAGAGGGCGCGGACAAGGTAGGGTCGGCTCGATGTCATGCTACCAGTACCGTGACCCATGATTTCGGGCCCGTCAGCAGAATTCATGGGCGTGGAGCGAAGGGGTCTCCTCTCGCCAAGACGCCAAGGGAACAGCAACTCTCTTCCAGCCATCGACGCTGCGGGCGATTCCGTGCACCTGCACCGCGGCGTCAACGATCGGCTTCCCCATCGCGGGTTCCGCCATTCTCCCAGTCCCTTGGCGTTCCTGGCGCCTTGGCGAGAGCAGGAAATTCCGTTGCGGAAAAAACCAACCCGGAAACTTCGGCCCGCCGCCACCATTGCTCCATGCGCATCGCGCACTTGGCGTTCGCCGCGAGCGGAACGTCCGCCCACAGCTTCCGCGGACGAGCCGGATTCGATACCTCCAGCGAGTCGCTGACCGGTCAGATGCAAGGCGCGCCCGCGCGGGAACGGCAGCCCCCCTCCCAGGCAAGCGCAACACCGCGGATGGCCCTGCAGCGGCGCGCTGAATGCCCCTGCAAGGGTAAGGCACAGCACACTAGTTGCGCATCTCCTTCTCCCGCCCGCTCAGGCTGGCGCGGAAGCTTTCGCGCTGGAACATGCGCTTGGCATAGGCCTCGAGATCCCGCGCCTGGGGCGGCAGCTCCACCCCGAGGGCCGGCAACCGCCACAGGACCGGCAACAGGGCGCAATCCAGCAGCGAGAACTCCTCGCCCAGGAAGAAGGGCTGCTTCTCGAACAGCGGCGCCAGGGTGGTCAGGCTGTCGCGAAGCACCTTGCGCGCCTGCTGGGCCGCCTTCTCGGGCCCGGCCTGGATCTGCTTCATCTGGGCATACCAGTCCCGGTCGATGCGGTAGATCATCAACCGGCTCTGGGCACGCGCCACGGGATAGACCGGCATCAGGGGTGGATGAGGAAAGCGCTCGTCCAGGTACTCCATGATGATGCGTGACTGGTAGACCACCAGATCGCGGTCCACCAGCACGGGCACCGTGTCGTAGGGGTTCAGGTCATGCAGGTCTTCAGGCTTGTTGTCCGGATCGACGTCCACGATCTCGACGCTGACCCCCTTCTCCGCCAGCACGACGCGAACCCGGTGGCTGAAGGGATCCACGGGGTCGGAATAGAGATGCATTACCGAGCGCTTGTTGGCCACGACCGCCATCACGGTCCTCCAATCAGATTGAACACAAACAACCGAGGGGGGTCGGGGTATGCCCCGCCCCCCCTCGGTTCAGTACAACCAGGAAGAGATGCACCCGGGGCGCGAAGCCCGCCCCGGCCGGCAGGCGGTCAGTGCACGTCCTTCCAGTACTCCTTCTTGAGCAGATAGGCCACTCCAGTGAAGACGAGCAGGAATAGGATAACCCAGATTCCCATCTTTTCGCGCTCCACCCGCACCGGCTCGCCCACATAGGTGAGGAAGTTGGTCAGGTCCCGGGTGAAGCCGTCGTACTCGGCGGCGGTCATCTTGCCGGGCTTGACCTGCTCGAAACCCTCGAACACCTGGTGCTCGTTGCCCTCGGCATCGGTCTCGGTCTTGTAGACCGCCTTCTTCGCGCCCTCCAGCTCCCACAGCACATGGGGCATGCCCACGTCGGGGAAGACGAGGTTGTTCACGCCGTAGGGGCGCTTGTCGTCCAGGTAGAAGGTGCGCAGATAGGTGTAGATCCAGTCCGTGCCGCGATAGCGGGCGGTGACGGAGAGATCCGGCGGCGCCTTGCCGAACCACGCCTTGCCCAGATCCTCGGGCATGGAGACGGTGATCGTGTCACCCGCCTTCTTGTAGGACGGCAGGATGGTGCTCTTCAGCACCTCGTCGGAGATGCCCAGATCCTCGCTCATGCGGTTGTAGCGCATGAACTTCAGGGAGTGGCAGCCGACGCAGTAGTTGAAGAAGTGGCCGGCACCCCGCTGCAGGGACGCCTTGTCCGTGAGGTCGATCCCGGCCTTATCCAGATGCGGACCTTCGCCGGCGGCCAGGGAAACCATCGGGGCAAGGGCCAGCAGACTTGCAAGAATAATCTTTTTCATCGTTCACGAACCCCTTTAATCGGTCACCCGCTCCGGAACCGGCTTGGTCTTGTCGATCTTGCTGTACCACGGCATCAGCAGGAAGAACAGGAAGTACACCACGGTGAACAGCCGCGCCAGGTTGGTCAGCAAACTGGTCGCCGGCTGCATGCCGAGCCAGGCCAGGATCACGAAGGAGATCGCGAACACCACGATCCAGAACTTGAACAGCGGCCCCTTGTAGCGGATGGACTTCACCGGGCTGCGGTCCAGCCACGGCAGGAGGAAGAACACCGCAATCGCCGCGAACATCACCACCACGCCCGGGAACTGGGAGCCGAACATGGGCGGAACGGCGCGCAGCATGGCGTAGTAGGGGGTGAAGTACCAGACCGGCGCGATGTGCGGCGGCGTGGTGAGCGGGTCGGCCGGGGTGAAGTTGGGATGCTCGAGGAACAGGCCACCCATCTCCGGGGCGAAGAACAGGACCGCCGAGAAGAGAATGAGGAACACGCCCACGCCGAAGATATCCTTCACCGTGTAGTAGGGATGGAAGGGAATGCCGTCGGCCGGCGCGGTGTCGCTCCAGCGGTTGCCCTTGGGCCCCTTCTTGATCTCCACGCCATCGGGGTTGTTGGAACCCACCTTGTGCAGCGCCACGATGTGCAGGAACACCAGGGCCACCAGGATGAACGGCAGCAGGAAGTGGAAGGCGAAGAAACGGTTCAGGGTGACATCGGAAATGACGAAGTCGCCGCGCACCCACACCGCCAGGTCGGGACCGACATAGGGCACCGCCGCGAACAGGTTCACGATCACCTGCGCGCCCCAGTAGGACATCTGACCCCACGGCAGCAGGTAGCCGAAGAAGGCGGTGGCCATCATCGCCAGGTAGATGACGACGCCGAAGATCCAGATGAGTTCGCGCGGCTTGCGGTAGGAGCCGTAGAGAAGGCCGCGGAACATGTGCAGGTAGACCACCAGGAAGAAGGCGGAGGCCCCGGTGGAGTGCATGTAGCGGATGAGCCAGCCCCAGTCCACGTCGCGCATGATGTACTCGACGGAGTCGAAGGCGAGCTTCGCGTCGGGCTTGTAGCTCATGGCGAGCCAGATGCCGGTCACGATCTGGAGTACCAGCACCAGCAGGGCCAGGGAGCCGAAGAAGTACCAGGAGTTGAAGTTCTTCGGCGCGTAGTACTCGGACAGGTGTTCCTTCCACACCTTGGTGAGCGGGAACCGCTCGTCAATCCAGTTCATCAGACTGCTCATCAGGCGGCCTCCCCATCTTCACCGACCAGAATCACGGTGTCGGACAGATACTTGTGCGGCGGAATCACCAGGTTGGTGGGTGCGGGCACGCCCTTGTAGACCCGTCCGGCGAGGTCGAACTTGGAGCCGTGGCAGGGACAGAAGAAGCCGCCCTTCCATTCCGCGCCGCCCAGATCCTCGGCGCCCACATCGGGCCGGTAGGTGGGCGAGCAGCCCAGGTGGGTGCAGATGCCGATGGCAACCATCACGCCCGGCTTGATGGAGCGGGTGGCGTTCTTGCAGTACTCGGGCTGCTGCGGCTGCTCGGAATCGGGATCCGTGAGCACATCGCGGAGCGTTTCCAGATCGCCCAGGTTCTGCTCGGTGCGGCTCACGAGCCAGACCGGCTGGCCGCGCCACTCCACGGTGATGCGCTGGCCCGGTTCGAGCTTGCTGATGTCCGCCTCCACCGGAGCACCCGCCGCCCGTGCCTTGGCACTGGGCGACATGGATTTGATGAACGGTACCGCCACGTAGGCGGCGCCCACCGCGCCCATGGCCGTGGTCGCCCCGATGAGGAGGCGGCGCCGGCCCTTATCTACACCCTCGTTACTCATTACCCCAGGTCTCCGATGTGTGCACTTGAGGACTGCGCCCAAGCGATTAACAGTTCACCACTTTCTAATAGATAAAAACCTGCAATATGTTAGTGAAACGGGTCGATACTGACAACCCGGAAGACTTCAATGCAGATTCTGACAAATCTCAGCCGACCGCCTGCACTTAAAGCATATAAAATCCGCAAGCTGATGATATTGATGGTATTTATGGCCTCCTGAGAGCGCCTCACCTTACGCCAACCGGAGGCCGGATTCCTTGCGCTTCGTCAATCCCGGGCCACATTGGCCCGAGGATCGCGGGGGTATCCGCAACCGCCCCACCGCCACCGATCGTGATCGGAAGGCGATGCGGACCCCATGCATCCGGGCCGGCGCAATCCCGCCGCCGCGCGCCGGGAGGCCGGGCTCAGGACACCACCCGGATCACCTCCACCCGGTTGTCGTGAAAGGCCGGCCCGCCCCGTGGCGCCACCGGATCGCCATGGGCGAGGTGATTCAGGTTCCCCCCGCCCGGAAAATCCCCGCTGCGGAAATTGGACTCGCACAAGGTGAGCCCGGGGCGGACCTCCGTGGTCAGACGGGCGACCATGTGCAGGCGCGCCAGGTCATTGTAGACGGCCACCCGGTCGCCGTCGGCGATGCCGCGCGCCGCCGCATCCTCCG
>JAQVKR010000330.1 GCA_028694565.1 Gammaproteobacteria bacterium
GGCGCAGTTCAGCCTGGGGGTGGCCCTGGCCGCGGGCATCGGGCTGGATCGGGATGACGCCGAGGCCTGGCGATCGCGCTGGGCGGCTGCGCCCAGATGAGCGTTTTCCGTGACGAGCCGGCGCCGGTGGCCGAGGAGCGCGCCCAGGCCCGGGCGGGCGACGCCGAGAGCCAGTACCGGCTGGGGATGCGCTACAACGGCGGCCTGGAGGTGGAGCAGGACTACGCCGAGTCCAACCGCTGGTTCGAGCGCGCCTCCCGGCAGGGTCACGTGGAGGCCCAGTACATGCTGGGCAGCGCCTACTACGCCGGCCGGGGCGTGACCCAGGACATGGCCAAGGCCGAGGCCTGGCTGCGTCCGGCCGCGGAGGCCGGCCACGATCGTGCCCAGTACCTGCTGGGCTCCATCTATCTCAATGGCTGGGGAGGGGAGAAGGAGCCCGCCTGGGGGGTGCGCTGGTTCGGCAAGGCGGCGGCCCAGGGCAACACGGAGGCGCAGTTCAGCCTGGGGGTGGCCCTGGCCGCGGGCATCGGGCTGGATCGGGATGACGCCGAGGCCTGGACCTGGCTGACCCTGGCCAGGCGGGCCGGCCACCCGGGCGCCGAGCCGGTGGAGCGCAAGGTGGCCGAGCGGCTGAGCGCTGGTGCCCGGGCCCGCGCGGCGACCGCCGTGCGCAACTGGAAGCCGGTCGCTGGCGACGGCGGCCATGCCGACCGGCCCACGGTCCGTTTCGTCCAGTACGCCCTGGGGCGGCTCGGCCACCGGGCGGGCGCCTCGGACGGCATCGAGGGTGGGCGTACCCGCGCCGCCATCGCCGACTACCGGCGCGCGGCGGGTCTGGCGGGAGCGGCGGAGATCACCCCGCAGCTGGTGGAGCGCCTGCGCGCGGACCTGCTCGCCAAGGCCGGGAAGAAGTGACCGCGGGCGCCAGGCCCCGCCCGCGGCTGCCGCCGGCGGGGTGCGCCGGGCGCCGGCAGCCCACGCCGCGGCAAGGGTGCGAGGCAATAAAAAGCCCCGGTGGCGTCACCGCCACCGGGGCTTTTTCAGCAGCCGTTCCGGTCAGCCGGGCTTAGTAGCCGTAGTCCACCGGAGTAGCGCTTTCCACGTCGAGGAGGTCGTTGACGGCCGTCTTGACGGTGTCGTTGACCTCCTTGTTGGCCGCGTCGGCCAGGGCCTGGGCCTCGGCCTCGGCCGCGGCGAAGGCCGCGTCCTGGGCCGCGGTGGCCTCGGCCAGCGCGGCGTCCGCAGCCGCCTGGGCCGCGTCGGCGTCGGCCTGGGCGGTCGCGGAGGTCGCGGCGGCCGCATCGGCGTCGGCCTGGGCGGTCGCGGCTGTAGCGGCGGCCGTATCGGCATCGGCCTGGGCCTGGTCGGCCGCCGCCTGGGCATCGGCCGCCGCCTGGGCCAGCGCGGCGTCGCCCGGGGCGGCGTCAGCCGCGGCCTGGGCCGCATCGGCATCGGCCTGGGCCTGGTCGGCCGCCGCCTGGGCCGCCGTCGCGTCCGCCGCGGCCTGGTCGGCCGTGGCCTGGGCCGTCGCCGCGTCCGCCGCGGCCTGGTCGGCCGTGGCCTGGGCCGTCGCCGCGTCCGCCTGGGCGTCCTGGTTGGCCTGGTCGGCGAGGGCCGCGGCTTCAACCGCGCTCTGGGTGGCCAGCACCGCGTCGCGGTAGGCCGCCACACGGCCCACGCGGGAGTTGGGCGCGGCGTTCTGCAGGGCGTTCTCGTTGGCGTGGGCCGCGTTCAGGGCGCCCAGCGCGCTGGCGATGGCGCCGTGGTTGTTGCCCACGCCCTTGCCGTTGCCCTTGCCATTGCCACCGGCGTTGTTGCCCGCGGACGCGCCGGCCGCCCCAGCGGCGCCGGCATTGCCGCCGCCGTTGCCGCCGCCGTTGCCGCCGCCATTGCCGCCGCCGTTGCCGCCGCCATTGCCGCCGCCGTTGCCGCCGCCGTTGCCGCCGCCGTTGCCGCCGCCGTTGCCGCCGCCATTGCCGCCGCCGTTTCCGCCGCCGTTGCCGCCGCCATTGCCGCCCTTGGCCGCGTAGGCGGAGGAAACCTTTACGATGCCGTCGCTGCCGGCCAGGTCCACGGTGATCGGGGTGATTACCAGGGCGGCCGATGCCAGCGCAGCGCCAATGAAGGATGCGAGGGTCTTACGAGTGAATACGGGTGCTTTCATCAGTCTACCTCCGAAATGACCCGGCAGCGCCGGGCACAGCGTTCTGCAGCATTCCGCCGCGTCCGTGTGGGAATTCGTGAATTATTAATAGCAACAGGCCCTTGAGGTGATTGTGACCGAATGCTCATGGCGCTGATGCGTTATGTGACAACGGCCACAAGTCATGAATTTATCCGGGCCCACGCAACAAAAACGCCGCCGCGGGCGCGCGTCAGCGTCAGTAGTAGCGCTTGCGGTCGCGTCGGCTGACCTTTTGCACCACCACCGCCCGGATGGAGTCCTGCGGTCCCATCTCCAGGACCGGGTAGGACTCGTTGAGGGGCTTGAGCAGTTGCCGCTCGCCCTCCATCACCAGCTGCCGGAAGATGTACTCGTTGTTGTGCATCGCGATGACATAGCGGCCACTCTCGATCACCCCGTCGGGCTCGGCCACCACGATGCTGCCCTCGGGGAACTCCGGGGCCATGCTGTCGCCCAGCACCTGCAGGGCGAACGGATCGGAACCTTCGCAACTGCTCATCACTGCCACCTCATCCGTGGATCTTGAAAACATAGACAGGATTAACAGGACATACAGGATTTGGTAACAACAGGTCTGTCCACAGATTGCGCAGGAGCTTGTTCGAAGCGGAGAAACCAATGGCTGAACCTGACGCCTTGCCTTCCTGGCTGGAATGGCGCTCAGGCGGTCTCGATCGACGCATTGCCTTGGCAGGCGGTCAATGCGCGTGACTTCGGATCCGGCTCAACGCTCCCCGTGAGCCGGAGGCCACGAAAAATCCTGTCAATCCTGTAAATCCTGTCTATTCAAAAGGGTTTTTCAGTCGATTTAATAACTTATCACAGATCGGGCGAAGAGGTGCTACCCCGGGCGGGATATCAGCGCTGGCAGCGGGGGCAGTAGAAGGTGGAGCGTTGGCCGAGGCGGGTGACGCGGATGGGGGTGGCGCAGGTCCGGCAGGGCTCGCCACCGCGATCGTAGACGGCGAGCCGGAGGCGGAAATAGCCGGGGCGCCCGTCGCTGGCATGGAAATCGCGCAGGGTGGTCCCGCCGAGCTCAATGGCCTCGGCCAGGACGCCGCGGATGGCGGCGGCCAGCCGTTCGCAGCGGGCGGCGCTGATGCGCCCCGCCGGCCGGGCCGGGTGGATGCCGGCCCGGAACAGGGCCTCGTTGGCGTAGATGTTGCCGACGCCCACCACCACGCGGCTGTCCATGATGAGGGTCTTGATCGCCTGCCGGCGGCCCCGCGCGCGGCTGTGGAGGTAGGCGCCGTCGAATGCCTCCCCCAGCGGTTCGGGGCCGAGGCCGGCGAGCAGCGGATGGGCGGCGGGATCGCCCCCGGTCCAGAGCAGGGCGCCGAAGCGGCGGGGATCGGTCAGCCGCAGCCGCTCGCCGTTGTCCAGCACCAGGTCCAGGTGATCGTGCGCGCCCGGAGCGGCGGGTTCGTGCAGGCAGCGCAGGCTGCCGGACATGCCCAGGTGCAGGATCAGGGTGCCCGCATCGAGGCGCAGGAGCAGGTACTTGGCGCGCCGCTCCACCGCGCGCACCGTCCCGCCCGGCAGCACGCGGGCGAGAACGTCCACCGGCACCGGCCAGCGCAGCCGCGGCTGGCGCACCTCGATGCCCCGCAGGCGCCGCCCCTCCAGGAAGGGGGCGATGCCGCGGCGGGTGGTTTCGACCTCTGGCAGTTCGGGCATGATTGGCGTGAGTGCGTGAGTGCGTGAGTGCGTGAGTGCGTGAGTGCGTGAGTGCGTCGTGGGGCCGGATTCATCCGGCCGGGCAGGGCGACGGATCCGGCGCC
>JAQVKR010000009.1 GCA_028694565.1 Gammaproteobacteria bacterium
GTCATCACCCGCAAGTCGGTGGACCAGCCGATGCAGACCGGCTACAAGGCGCTCGACGCCATGGTGCCCGTCGGCCGCGGCCAGCGCGAGCTGATCATCGGCGACCGCCAGACCGGCAAGACCGCCATCGCCATCGACGCCATCATCAACCAGAAGGGCTCGGGCGTTAAGTGCATCTACGTGGCGGTGGGCCAGAAGGCCAGCTCCATCGCCAACGTGGTGCGCAAGCTCGAGGAGCACGGCGCCATGGAGTACACCACCGTGGTGGCCGCCAGCGCCGCGGAGTCCGCCGCGCTGCAGTTCATCGCCCCCTACTCCGGCTGCACCATGGGCGAGTACTACCGCGACCGCGGCCAGGACGCCCTCATCGTCTACGACGACCTGACCAAGCAGGCCTGGGCCTACCGCCAGGTGTCCCTGCTGCTGCGCCGTCCCCCGGGCCGCGAGGCGTACCCCGGCGACGTGTTCTACCTCCACTCCCGCCTGCTGGAGCGCGCCGCGCGCGTCAACGCCGAGTACGTGGAGGAGTTCACCCAGGGCGAGGTGAAGGGCCAGACCGGCTCGCTGACCGCGCTGCCCATCATCGAGACCCAGGCGGGCGACGTGTCGGCCTTCGTGCCCACCAACGTCATCTCCATCACCGACGGCCAGATCTTCCTGGAGACCGATCTCTTCAACGCCAACATCCGCCCGGCCATCAACGCCGGCCTGTCGGTGTCGCGCGTGGGCGGCTCGGCCCAGACCAAGATCATCAAGAAGCTCGGCGGCGGCGTGCGCCTGGCGCTGGCCCAGTACCGCGAGCTGGCGGCCTTCGCCCAGTTCGCCTCCGATCTGGACGAGGCCACCCGCAAGCAGCTCGAGCGCGGCCAGCGGGTCACCGAGCTGATGAAGCAGAAGCAGTACAGCCCGCTGAGCGTGGCCGAGCAGGCGGTGTCCCTGTTCGCCGTCAACGAGGGCTACATCGACGACGTCGAGATCAAGAAGGTGGTGGACTTCGAAGCCGCGCTGCTGAGCTACATGCGCTCCAGCCACGCCGATCTCCTCAAGCAGATCAACGACAACCCGGTCTACGACGACGCGGTGGAGTCGGGCCTGCGCAAGGCGGTCGAGGACTTCAAGGCCACCCACACCTGGTAACGGCCGCCGGGGCCCTCCCGCGTGGGAGTGCCCCGACCCGCCCAGGTCCAGAAGCGAGAGCGGAAGCATGGCAAGCGGCAAAGAGATTCGCACCAAAATCCGGAGCATTCAGAGCACGCAGAAGATCACGCGCGCGATGGAGATGGTGGCCGCCAGCAAGATGCGCAAGGCGCAGGATCGCATGGCCGCGAGCCGTCCCTACGCGGAGAAGATGCGCAAGGTGATCGGCCACCTGGCCATGGCCCACCCCGAGTACAAGCACCCGTTCATGATCGAGCGGGAGGCCCGGCGCGTGGGCTTCATCGTGGTGTCCACCGATCGCGGACTGTGCGGCGGGCTGAACGCCAACATGTTCAAGACCATGGTGGCGGCCATGAAGGAGTGGCAGGCCAAGGGCGTGGAGATCGACATCTGCACCATCGGCTCCAAGGCGGGCGGCTTCTTCCGCCGCCTCGGCGGCAACGTGGTGGCCCAGGCCAGCCATCTCGGCGACGCCCCCGGCATCATCGAGCTCATCGGCACGGTCAAGGTGATGCTCGACGCCTACCACCAGGGCGGCATCGATCGCCTCTACCTGGTCTCCAACGAGTTCGTGAACACCATGACCCAGGCGCCCGGTCTGGAGCAGCTGCTGCCCATCGTCCCCGACGAGGACGACCGGCTGAAGCACCACTGGGACTACATCTACGAGCCGGAGTCCCAGGATGTCCTGGACGACCTGCTCATGCGCTACATCGAGTCGCAGGTCTACCAGGGCGTGGTGGAGAACATCGCCTGCGAGCAGGCCGCCCGCATGGTGGCCATGAAGAGCGCGTCGGATAACGCCGGCAACCTGATCGACGAGCTGCAGCTCGCCTACAACAAGGCGCGCCAGGCAGCCATCACCCAGGAGCTGTCGGAGATCGTGGCCGGCGCGGCCGCGGTCTGATCGCGCTTCCCGGGTGGTTCGGGACGGCAAGAATTCAACAGCAAACCTTGAGGGGAACGAACAGATGAGTTCGGGCAAGATTGTTCAGATCATTGGCGCAGTGGTGGACGTGGAGTTCCCCCGCGACGCTCTGCCGAAGGTGTACGATGCGCTCGTGGTGGATGACGCGGGCCTGACCCTGGAGGTGCAGCAGCAGCTGGGCGACGGCGTTGTGCGCACCATCGCCATGGGTTCCACCGACGGCCTGCGCCGCAGCATGGGCGTCTCCGGCACCGGCGCCCCCATCAACGTGCCCGTGGGTCAGAAGACCCTGGGCCGCATCATGGACGTGCTCGGCAACCCGGTGGACGGCAAGGGCGAGATCGGCAACGAGGCCACCGCCTCCATCCACCGCGAGGCCCCCGGCTTCGACGAGCAGTCCTCGGCGGTCGAGATTCTCGAGACCGGCATCAAGGTCATCGACCTCATCTGCCCGTTCGCCAAGGGCGGCAAGGTGGGCCTGTTCGGCGGCGCCGGCGTGGGCAAGACCGTGACCCTGATGGAGCTCATCCGCAACATCGCCGTGGAGCACTCGGGCTACTCCGTGTTCGCCGGCGTGGGCGAGCGCACCCGCGAGGGCAACGACTTCTACCACGAGATGACCGAGGGCGGCGTCATCGACAAGGTGGCGCTGGTCTACGGCCAGATGAACGAGCCCCCGGGCAACCGCCTGCGCGTCGCGCTGACCGGCCTGACCATGGCCGAGAACTTCCGCGACGAAGGCCGCGACGTGCTGTTCTTCGTGGACAACATCTACCGCTACACGCTGGCGGGCACCGAGGTCTCGGCGCTGCTGGGCCGCATGCCCTCCGCGGTGGGCTACCAGCCGACCCTGGCCGCGGAGATGGGCGCCCTGCAGGAGCGCATCACCTCCACCAAGACCGGCTCCATCACCTCCATCCAGGCGGTGTACGTGCCCGCGGACGATCTCACCGACCCGTCCCCGGCCACCACCTTCGCCCACCTGGACGCGACCCTGGTGCTCTCCCGCCAGATCGCCGAGCTGGGCATCTACCCGGCGGTGGACCCGCTCGACTCCACCTCCCGCCAGCTCGACCCGCTGGTGGTGGGCCAGGATCACTACGAGACCGCCCGCTCCGTGCAGGGCACCCTGCAGCGCTACAAGGAGCTGAAGGACATCATCGCCATTCTCGGCATGGACGAGCTGTCCGAGGAGGACAAGCTGGTGGTGGGCCGCGCGCGCAAGATCCAGCGCTTCCTGTCCCAGCCCTTCTTCGTGGCCGAGCAGTTCACCGGCTCGCCGGGCAAGTACGTGTCCCTGAAGGACTCCATCGCCGGGTTCAAGGCCATCGTCGCGGGCGAGTACGACCACCTGCCCGAGCAGGCGTTCTACATGGTGGGCGGCATCGAGGAAGCGGCCGAGAAGGCCAAGAGCCTCTGAGGCTGAGCCACTGAACGGAGGCTATACATGGCCATGACCATTCACGTCGACATCGTGAGCGCCGAGCGGGGGATCTTCTCCGGCACCGCCACCATGGTGTTCGCCCCCGCCGAGATGGGTGAGGTGGGCATCGCGCCCCGCCACGCGCCCCTGCTCAGCCGCCTCAAGCCGGGGCAGGTGCGGGTGCGGGACGAGCACGGCGAGGAGGAGATGTTCTACATCTCCGGGGGGATGCTGGAGGTGCAGCCCCACGCCGTGACGGTGCTGGCGGACACCGCCGAGCGGGCCCACGACCTGGACGAGGCCCAGGCGCTGGAGGCCAAGAAGCGGGCCGAGCAGATGCTGGCGGACAAGAAGTCCGACTTCGACTTCGCCAAGGCCCAGGCCGAGCTGGCCGAGGCGGTGGCGCAGCTGCAGACCATCCAGAAGCTCCGCAAGAAGCTGGGCCGCTAGACGGTTCCGCTGCGGGCGGATTTGCAGGACAATGGGACGGGCGGACCCCCGTGAGGGGGGCCGCCCGTTTCGTCTATAGCCTGAATATTTCATGGATCGCTCGCCAGGACGCGAAGAACGCCAGGAACACAAAGGATTGACGGTTTTATACTGCAGCGGCCCTCGTGCAAGACGATGCTCGATGCTCCATTCATAAGGTCCTGATCATTTTGAACCTTGGCGTTCTTGGCGATCTTGGCGAGAAAAATCCGGGATAGAGGTTCCAAATCATGAAGGTTGCGAAGAACAAGGCGGTGTACGTCACCTACTCCATCCTGAGCGAGGAGGGGGAGATACTCGAGCGCTCGGACCTGCCCATTGGCTACGTCCATGGGGCCGGCTCCCAGCTCATCGAGCAGGTGGAAAAGCGCCTCGAAGGCCGCGAGGTGGGCGACATCGTGGAGGTCATCCTGAGCCCCGGGCAGGGCTTCGGTTCCCACGACCCGGACCTCACCTTCACCGACGACATCGACAACGTCCCGCCCGAGGTGCGCTACGTGGGCGCCCAGGTGGAGATGCAGAACGACCGCGGCGAGACCCGCACCTTCATCGTTTCCCGGATCGAGAACGGCCGCCTCACCGTGGACGGCAACCACCCCTTCGCCGGCAAGACGCTGCGCTTCGTGGTGGAGGTCAACGACGTGCGCGACGCCAACCCCGAGGAGATCGCCGCCGGCGTGCCGGATCAGCCCGAGGGGGTCTGCACGACCCACTGAGGCGGGGATTGGACAAGGGTTAACGCGCGCAGGTGCGGATTCATCCGCACAATCCCGCCGCCCGATGGCCGCAGGGCGCGCCGCGCACACCGAATGCACCGGAACGGGTAACGGAGAACGGCCACGGGACAAACGGCTGCGTAGGTGCGGATTCATCCGCACTATCCCGCTGCCCGCGGGGCGCGCCGCGCGCACCGAACGCACCATGGAACCGGCCGCCGGGCCGGCGACACAGAGAAACCGTTACCACTCAGCACGGAGAACGCCGCGAATGAACCGGGACACGGACCGCCCCCTGGGCGTGGTGATCCTCGCCGCCGGCGAGGGCAGCCGCATGCGTTCGCGCCTGCCCAAGGTGCTCCATCCCCTGGCGGGCCGGCCGCTGCTGGCCCACGTCATCGACGCCGCCCGGGCGCTGGCGGCCCGGCGCATCGTGGTGGTGCACGGCCACGGCGGCGACCGGGTCCAGGCCGCCTTCCCCGACGCCGACCTCGGCTGGGCCGAGCAGGCCGAGCAGCTCGGCACCGGCCACGCGGTGGCCCAGGCCCTGCCCCTGCTCGGGGTCGACGAGACGGTGCTGATCCTCTACGGCGACGTGCCCCTGATCGCCCCGGAGACCCTGGAGCGGCTGCTCGCCGCCTGCGCCGGCAACCACCTGGCGCTGCTCACCGTCGAGCTGGACGAGCCCGCCGGCTACGGCCGCATCCTGCGCGACGCGGCCGGCAACGTCACCGGCATCGTGGAGGAGAAGGACGCCAGCCCCGAGCAGCGCGCCATCCGCGAGGTGAACACCGGCATCATGGCCCTGCCCGCGGGGCTGCTCGGCCTCTGGCTGCCGCGGCTCGGCAACGACAACGCCCAGGGCGAGTACTACCTCACCGACCTCGTCGCCCTGGCGGTGGAAGAGGGCGTCGCGGTGCAGGTGGGCGGCCCGGCGGCGGTGGAGGAGGTGCTCGGGGTCAACACCCGGGCCCAGCTCGCCCGGCTCGAGCGCGCCTTCCAGCGCCGCCAGGCCGAGGCGCTGATGGCGGCGGGCGTGACCCTGCTCGACCCGGCCCGCTTCGATGTCCGGGGCAAACTCACCGCCGGGCGCGACGTGGTCATCGACGTCAACGTGGTCATCGAGGGCGAGGTGGCGCTGGGCGAGGGCGTATATGTCGGCCCGGGCTGCGTGCTGCGCGACTGCGTCATCGGCGAGGGCGTCGAGATCCGCGCCCACTCGGTGATCGAGTCGGCGGCGGTGGGCGCCGGCAGCCGCGTCGGCCCCTTCGCCCGGCTGCGGCCCGGGGCGGAGCTCGCCGCCGGGGTGCACGTGGGCAACTTCGTGGAGATCAAGCAGTCCCTGGTGGGCGAGGGCAGCAAGATCAACCACCTCGCCTACGTGGGCGACAGCGACATCGGCCGCGGGGTGAACATCGGCGCCGGCACCATCACCTGCAACTACGACGGCGCCCACAAGCACAGGACCGTCATCGGCGATCGCGTGTTCGTCGGCTCCGACACCCAGCTGGTGGCCCCCGTGAGCGTGGGCGACGACGCCACCATCGGCGCCGGCTCCACCATCACCCGGGACGTCCCCCCGGGCGGCCTCACCCTGAGCCGCGCCCCCCAGCGCACCGTCAGCGGCTGGAAGCGGCCGGTCAAGAAGAAGACTTGAAATAGACAGGATTAACAGGATTTACAGGATGGGGATTTGGGGCTGACAGATAACCGGTGGCGCCGATGCCGGGACGGTGCTCGGTGAATCGCGGGAGAGTCCATCAACCCGGTACTTTCCGTCTGGCCAGACTTTGTCTGCCGGCGGTGGATTGTTCACTGACTTGCGGGCTCCCCCAGGAACATGTTCGGTTCCGGGCTTAAAAACATAATCCTGTGAATCCTGTAAATCCTGTCTATTAATATTCTTTCCAGGCGTAATCCGGGACCAGGCGAAGAGGGAACGATCATGTGTGGAATCGTGGGTGCGGTGGCGCAGCGGGACGTGGCGCCGATCCTGCTCGAGGGGCTGCGGCGGCTGGAGTACCGCGGCTACGACTCGGCGGGGATGGCGGTGCTGGGCCCCGACGGCACGCTGCAGCGCCTGCGCGCGGTGGGCAAGGTGCAGAGCCTGGCCGACCGGCTCGCCCGGGAGCCCATCGCCGGCACCACCGGCGTGGCCCACACCCGCTGGGCCACCCACGGCGCGCCCACGGAGAACAACGCCCACCCCCACGTCTCCGGCGAGCGGGTGGTGGTGGTCCACAACGGCATCATCGAGAACCACGCCGAACTGCGCGCCGAGCTGGAGGCGGCGGGCTACGCCTTCACCTCCGACACCGACACCGAGGTCATCGCCCACCTCGTCCACCGCGAGCTCTCCGGCGGCAGCGGCCTGCTGGCCGCCGTGACCGCCGCGGTGGCGGTGCTGCGCGGCGCCTACGCCCTGGGCGTGGTGAGCGTGGACGAGCCGGGGCGGCTGGTGGCCGCCCGCAGCGGCAGCCCGCTGGTGGTGGGCGCGGGCATCGGCGAGCACTTCATCGCCTCCGACGTGGGGGCGCTGCTGCCGGTGACCCGGCGCTTCGCCTTCCTGGAGGAGGGCGACGTGGTGGATCTGGGCCGCGACGGCTTCCGGGTCTACAACGGCGGCGCGGCGGTGGAGCGGCCCGTGCGCACCACCGAGCTCACCGCCGACGCGGTGGAGCGGGGCGAGTACCGCCACTACATGCTCAAGGAGATCTTCGAGCAGCCCGCCGCCGTGGCCGAGACCCTGGAGGGGCGGCTGGTGGACGACCGGCTGCTGGAGGAGAGCTTCGGCACCACAGCCCCGGATATCTTCGACGGCGTGCGCTCGGTGCACATCATCGCCTGCGGCACCAGCTTCCACGCCGGCCAGGTGGCCCGCTACTGGCTGGAGGGGCTGGCCGGCGTCCCCTGCCACGTGGAGGTGGCGAGCGAGTTCCGCTACCGCCGCCCGGTGGTGCCCGCCGACGCCCTGTTCGTGGCCATCTCCCAGTCCGGCGAGACCGCCGACACCCTGGCCGCCCTGCGCGAGGCGCGCACGCTGGGCTACCGCGCCACCCTCGCCATCTGCAACGTCCCCGAGAGCTCGCTCGTGCGGGAGGCCGACCTGGTGCTCATGACCCGCGCCGGCCCCGAGATCGGGGTGGCCTCCACCAAGGCCTTCACCACCCAGCTGGTGGCGCTCATGCTGCTCACCCTGGCGCTGGGCCGCCGCCACGCCCTGGACGCCCCCAGCGCCGCCCACCTCGTGCGGGAGCTCCGGGAGCTGCCCGGGCGCATCGAGGAGGTGCTGGGCCTGAGCGACGAGATCCGCGACATCGCCGAGCGCTTCACCGACAAGCACCACGCGCTCTTCCTCGGCCGCGGCGCCCACTACCCGGTGGCCATGGAGGGGGCGCTCAAACTCAAGGAGATCTCCTACATCCACGCCGAGGCCTACCCCGCCGGCGAGCTCAAGCACGGCCCCCTGGCCCTGGTGGACGCCGACATGCCCGTGGTGGCCGTGGCCCCCAACAACGAACTGCTGGAGAAGCTGCGCTCCAACCTCCAGGAAGTCCGCGCCCGCGGCGGCGAGCTCATCGTCTTCGCCGACGAGCACACCGGCATCCAGTCCGGCCCCGGCGTCGAAGTCCTCCCCGTCGCCCCCGTCCACGACGCCATCTCCCCCATCGTCTTCACCGTCCCCCTCCAGCTCCTGGCCTACCACGCCGCCGTGTTCAAGGGCACCGACGTGGACCAGCCGCGGAATCTGGCGAAGGCGGTGACGGTGGAGTAGGACTGGACTTGCCGGGTACCATGGATGCAAACGCATCGGAGGGACCCAGAGCATGTCGGTACCCGATTTTCAAAGTCGCATGCGGCCGCTTCCGGCGCGGCTGGAAGACGGCCGTCTCCATTTCCTGGGTGAGCTCCACGATGCGCTCGGCCTCCATTCCCAGCCCAGCTCGGGGCGATGCGGGAGAGAATCAGCGGCCGAACCCTGCCGGGACAAACAGGACAACCCGTGGCCAGGGAGGCCTGAATGAGTGAACTCATCCTCTACCGCACCGAGGACGGCAAGGCCGAGGTATATCTGCGTGCCGAGGCGGGAAGCGTCTGGCTGACCCAGGCGGAGATCGCTGAACTGTTTGCGACCACCAAGCAGAATGTCAGCCTGCACGCTGGTAACATATTGAAAGAGGGTGAGTTATCAAGGGCTTCAGTTGTCAAGGAATCCTTGACAACTGCCGCTGACGGTAAGCGTTACCGGACTCAGCTCTACCGCTTGGAGATGATCCTGGCCATCGGTTACCGCGTGCGCTCGCCCCGCGGTACCCAGTTCCGCCAGTGGGCCACTGCCCACCTGAGTGAATATCTGGTCAAGGGCTTCGTCATGGACGACGAACGCCTCAAGAACCCCGGAGGCTGGGACTACTTCGACGAGCTGCTTGAGCGCGTCCGTGAGATCCGCGCCTCGGAGAAGCGCTTCTACCAGAAGGTGCGCGACCTCTTCGCCCTGAGCAGTGACTACAGGGCGGACGACCGGGCGGCGCAGCACTTCTTTGCCGAGGTGCAGAACAAACTGATCTACGCCGTCACCCGCCAGACCGCCGCCGAGATCGTGGTCAGCCGCGCCGACCCGAACGCTCCCAACATGGCCCTCACCTCCTGGAAAGGTTCGCGGGTGCGCAAGCAGGACGTCATCGTCGCCA
Source organism: Gammaproteobacteria bacterium (assembly GCA_028694565.1). Classification (GTDB taxonomy): domain Bacteria; phylum Pseudomonadota; class Gammaproteobacteria; order DSM-26407; family DSM-26407; genus Thioalbus. The sequence continues at coordinate 9,406 of JAQVKR010000009.1, forward strand.
AGAACTACCTCACACCCGAGGAGATCGACACACTCAACCGGCTGGTGGTCATCTTCCTGGAGCAGGCCGAACTGCGGGCCAGGGAGCGCAAGGACCTTACCCTCGGCTACTGGCGACAGAACGTGGATCGCCTGCTGGAGTTCAACGAGCGCCCGGTGCTCGATGGCAAGGGCAGCATCAGCAACGAGCGGATGAAGGTCATCGCCAAGGAGCGCTACGAGACTTTCGATGCCAACCGTCGGCACGCCGAGGCGCTGGCGGCCGATCTGGAGGACCTGCGGGAGTTGGAGGAGATCGAGGCGGCGGTGAAGGCGAAGAAGGGGAGGGGGAGCAAGCAGTGAAGTAACCACCGTGCTCATACGCCGACGGTCTGATCGATCATCGGTCCCGATGGGAATGCCGGTTGCCCGAGTGTGAAATATCCCACACGCATCAGGGAGATCGACGATTTTCACCCCGCTTCTCTGCTAAAGTCCGGTGGGAAAAAGTCCCACACCAGGGAGGGCGGCAACCCATGGCTGAGCTGGAGCGCAGCGCCAGGGAGACCATCGACAAGCTTCTGCAGGCGGCCGGTTGGCGGGTGCAGGATGTGGGCAATGGCGTGGCGGAGGAAGTTGCGTGACAGGCGCCGGCCGGCACGATGCGCTGGTCCGCCGGGAGGCCTTCAGCTGGTTGGAGAGGCAGGTGGATAGGCACGGAGATGTTCTGCCACGAACCCTCCTTGCGCAGGGTTTTGAATTCGAAGGACACCGCGTCCCTCTCCTCGGACCCCAGGGCATCTTCAAACCAGTGGTTCTGGATATTCCCATCTCCATAACCACGATTCCCAATGGTCCCTATGACGACGGCTATCTCACGGAATCACTCATTCAATACCGCTACCGGGGGACCGATCCCGGGCATCGGGATAACCGTGGCCTCCGGGAGGCAATGCGCCTGCGCATCCCGTTGGTCTACTTCTACCAGGTGGTGAAGGGGAAGTACCTGGCGCTCTGGCCCGTCTTTATCGTCGGTGATAATCCCGAACGCCTGACCTTCACTGTGCAGGTCGACGATGCGAACACCTCGCTCTACTCGCCAAGTGAAGCGTTTACTCCTGATGGGGTGAGAGAGGATTCAGGCGAGCTGCGCCGAGCCTACATCACGGCAACCGTGCGCCAGCGGGTGCACCAGCGCGCCTTCCGGGAGCGGGTGTTGGAGGCCTACCATGAGCAGTGTGCCATGTGCCGGCTGAAACACGCCGAGCTGCTAGATGCGGCGCACATCATTCCCGATGGAGAGCCGGGGGGTGATCCCATCGTCACCAACGGGCTGTCCTTGTGCAAGCTGCACCACGCGGCTTTTGACCGGAGTTTCGTCGGGGTGAGACCGGATTATGTGGTGGAAGTCCGACGAGACATCCTGGAAGAGAGCGACGGACCCATGCTGTTGCACGGTCTGAAGGAAATGCATGGCAGGCAACTGATCGTGCCGAGAAATGCTGCCAAGCGTCCCAGTCCGGTGCTGCTTGAGCGGCGCTATGAGCGGTTCATGGCCCAATGACGGGTGATGGGGAGCCCATGACCAATGACACCGCCACGAATTCTTGTGACTGACGTGCATGGATAATGGAGGTTTCTCGCCGCGCTGCCTCTCCATCGACCTGGAGGTTGGTCGGCGCGATAGCCGTATTCATCAGTTCGCGGCTGTGCGTGGCGATAATGGACAAGCCCTCGTCCACAGTAAAGGCGATCTTCACGCTTCGCTGAACAAGATCGACGCATTTGCCGCCGGTGTCTCGTTTCTTCTAGGGCACAATCTGATCGCTTTCGATCGCCCCCATCTGGTGGCGGTAAAACCCGACCTTGAAATTCTAAAGCTTCCGGCGGTGGACACCCTGCGGTTGAATCCGCTCGCCTTCCCGCGCAATCCTTACCACCACTTGGTGAAGCACTACCAGGATGGCCAGCTCAAACGTGGGCGCCTGAACGATCCAGAACTGGATGCCCGGCTGACCCTGGATGTGTTCAGCGACCAGCGCGCCGCCTTCCTGCAACTGCATGAAAGTGACCCGCAGCTGCTGCTTGCATGGCACTGGCTGGCCACGGTGGACGATGCGGTCTCTGGCCTGAACAGTTTCTTTGCCACCATACGCCGAACCGGTCGACCCAAGGACAATGAGGCGCATGCGGCCATCGCGCAATTCCTGCGCGAGCGTGGTTGCCAAACCCACACTCGGGAGTTGCTGGCGGAGGCCGGGAAGTACAACTGGGCACTGGCCTATGCCATGGCATGGTTGTCGGTAAGCGGCGGGAATTCGGTGATGCCTCCTTGGGTTCGTCACCAGTTTCCCCAAGCCGGCGAACTGGTACAGCGGCTGCGCGACAGACCCTGCGAAGACTCAACCTGCGGTTGGTGTCGTGAGCGTCATGATGCTGTCAAGGAGCTCAAGCGTTGGTTCGGTTTTGATGCCTTTCGGCCGGAACCTGTGGATGCAGACGGCCGACCCCTGCAGCAGGCCATCGTCGAGGCGGCCATGCGTGGTGAGCACATTCTCGGTATTCTGCCCACGGGAACCGGCAAGTCGCTCTGTTACCAGATTCCGTCACTCTCCCGCTACGACAAGACTGGCGCGCTGACCATTGTCATTTCGCCGCTCGTGGCGCTCATGGCCGATCAGGTGGCAGGGCTGGAGGCGCGCGGTATCAATTGCGGCGCTGCGCTCAACGGTTTGCTGTCGATGCCCGAACGCGCGGATGTTCTGGACCGGGTGCGCCTGGGTGATATCGGTATCCTCATTGTCTCCCCTGAGCAGCTGCGTAACCAGGCATTCCGCAAGGTTGTGGCGCAGCGTGAAATCGGTGCTTGGGTGCTGGACGAGGCGCACTGTCTATCCAAGTGGGGCCACGACTTCCGCCCGGACTATCGGTATGTGGGCCGGTTCATCAAGGAGCGGGCAGGCGAGCGCCCTGTGCCGCCGGTTCTCTGCCTGACGGCGACAGCCAAGCCCGATGTGGTGGCGGATATTCTTAGCCACTTCCATGACAGAGTCGGTATCGATCTCAAACTTTTCGATGGTGGTGCCAATCGCACCAATCTGGAATTCGAGGTGGTGCCTACCACGCCTGCTGAGAAGTTCGCCCATCTCTATCAGGTGTTGGAAAAATACTTGCCGCCGGAGTTGCCTGGGGGTGCCATCGTCTACTGCGCTACGCGCAAGCAGACGGAAGAGGTCGCAGCTTTTATACGTGACAAGGGGCAAACGGCCGATCATTTCCATGCCAAGTTGCAGCCCGAGGCGAAAAAAAGTGTCCAGGAGCGTTTCATCCGCGGTGACCTGCGTGTAATCGCCGCCACTAATGCTTTCGGCATGGGCATCGACAAGCCCGATGTGCGTCTGGTGATTCATGCCGATATTCCCGGTTCACTGGAGAACTACCTGCAGGAGGCTGGCCGCGCCGGGCGTGACCGCCAGCAGGCCCGTTGCGTCCTGCTCTATTCCACCGAAGATGTCGAGCAGCAGTTCGGCATGTCAGCACGCTCGCGCCTGACGCGCCAAGAGATACAGGCGATTCTCAGAGCTTTGCGGCGGCTGGACAACAAAAAACGCGTGGGCGGCGAAATCGTTGCCACCAGCGGTGAGATTTTGTCCGAAGAGGAGGAGGGAAAATTCGAGCGCGATTCAGCCACAGATGACACCCGTGTCCGTACTGCGCTTTCCTGGCTGGAAGAGGCCAGCCTGTTGTCGCGTGAGCAGAATCAGGTTCAAGTCTTTCCCTCATCACTGCGTGTAACCTCCGTCGACGAGACAGAGCGCCGGTTGGCCAAGTTGGCTGTGTCGGGCGAATATCGCCGCCAGTTGCTGGCTATTGTCGATAACCTGATCAGCGCCGATCCGGACGACGGCATTTCGACCGATGAACTCATGGGCGTAAGCGGGTTGAACGCCGAAGGGGTCCGCCGTGCGCTGCATGACTTGGAGCGGATTGGCATTGCCAGCAACGATATGGCGCTGACTGCCTATGTCCATGTGGGCGTCGAACGCTCCTCGAAAAAGCGCTTTGAAGAAGCGGTCGCGCTGGAGTCGTCCCTGATCAGCGATCTACGCGAGTCAGCGTCCGAACTGAGCAAAGGCGGGGCCTCGGTCCTGCATGTGCGCCACGCCACGCAGCGGCTGAAGGACGCCGGTCATATCCACGCTTTGCCTGGGAAGGTCCGGCGCCTGATAAAGGGGTTGTCCAACGATGGCCGGAGCGAGGATAGCGGCCAAGGAAGTATTGGCATCCGGAAGCTTGATGCCGAAACGGTTCAGATCACCCTGCAACGGGAATGGACCGCTCTGGAAAGGACAGCCCGACTGCGTCAAGCAGCGGCCGGTCGTCTGCTCGAACATCTGGTGGAGTCGGTGCCCGATGGTGTGCGGGGCGTTGACCTTCTGGCCGAGACGACCCTCGGGAAGTTGCACCAGGCGTTGGAAAGTGACCTGATTCTCAAGCGCGAAATCAAGGATTTGCCGAAACTGACGGACCGTGCTCTGTTGTGGCTTCACGAACAGGAGGTTATCCGTCTCAACAAGGGACTAGCCGTCTTCCGACCGGCCATGACGATCCGCCTTGGGCAGGAGCGGCGCGGGTTTATCAAAGCCGATTTTGAGCCGCTCAAGATTCACTATGACGAGCAGGTCTTTCAGATACACGTTATCGCGGAGTATGCGCAGCGCGCGCTGCAGGCCATGGCCGATGCCATCCGCCTGGCGATGGATTATTTCCGATTGCCACAACAGGACTTCATCCAGACGTGGTTGCCGCAAAGGGAGAAGGAGTTGTTGCGGCAGACTACGCCGGAGTCGTGGCACACCATCGTGGAGTCGCTCAACAATCCGGCCCAGCAACGGATTGTGGCGGATGATCGGGAGCAGACCAATGTGCTGATCCTGGCGGGCCCGGGCTCCGGGAAGACCCGAGTTCTGGTGCATCGCATCGCCTTTCTGGTACGCGCCAGGCGGGAAAATCCCAGTGGCATCATTGCGCTGGCCTACAATCGCCATGCGGCCGTTGATATCCGGCGCCGCCTGGCTGAGCTTATCGGCGATGACGCAAGAGGTGTGACAGTTATGACCTGCCATGCCCTGGCGATGCGCCTGGTCGGTGCGAGCTTTGCCAGCCGCGGTGCTGCGGATGATGGCTCATTCCGGGAGGTACTGTTGCAGGCCATCGCGCTGTTGAAGGGGGAGGGGCTGCCGCCGGAAGAGGCCGACGCCCAGCGTGAACGACTGTTGGGCGGATTCCGCTGGATCCTGGTGGACGAGTATCAGGATATCGGCCCTGAGCAGTATGAACTGATCTCCGCGCTGGCGGGTCGGACGCTCCAGGATGAAGACGGACGACTAAGCCTCCTGGCGGTGGGCGATGATGACCAGAACATATATGCCTTCAATGGCGCCTCGGTGGAGTTCATCCGGCGCTTCGAGACCGATTATGCGGCTTCGGCAGCCTATCTGACGGAGAACTATCGTTCGACGGCTCACATCATCAACGCCGCCAATGATTTGATCGCGCCCGCCAGGGCGCGCATGAAGGCGGCGCAGCCGATTACCATCAACAAGGCCCGCGGCAAGCTTCCTGCTGGTGGAGCATGGGAGGCGCGTGATCCGGTGTCTGGTGGCCGAGTGCAGATCCTGCCGGCAGGGCGGGACATGTTCCAGCAGGCAACGACAGTTATTGGGGAGTTGCAACGCCTCGCTTCGCTGGATGCAGGCTGGGACTGGGCGGAGGTTGCCGTTATCGGACGCAACTGGTGTTACCTGGAACCCCTCTACAGTTACTGCGAGGCGAAAGGAATCCCGGTTCAGATGGGCAACGAGGATCAGGTCGGGCTCTGGCGTCTGCGCGAAACTCAGCGGTTCGTTTCCTGGCTACGCCAGGCAGCGCTCGTGGATGGTCCCGGGCTGACCGGCTGGCTGGATGAGCAAGATGGCGGGCCATGGTGGGACCTGCTGCGTCAGGCGACCGAAAAGTATCTGGACGAAACCGGCCGTGCGGAACTGCCCGCCGCCAATCTCGTCGAGTGGCTTGCCGAGTGGTGCCGTGATGCGCGGGGCAAACAAACCGGACTGCTGCTGCTCAGCGCCCATCGCGCCAAAGGTTTGGAGTTCCGGCATGTGGTCGTCCTGGACGGCGGTTGGGATCAGCGAGGACGGGATGAAGACGAAGATGCCCCGCGACGCCTGCACTACGTTGCCATGACACGGGCCAAGGACACCTTGACCTTAGCGCGTTTCGAGCAGGGCAACAGGCTCATAGAAAAACTGGAACACACGACCGCCACTATCTCGCGTCAGCCAGTGGAATTGCCGGCTGAAGCTATACATTTTTCACGTCGTTACTGCCGGCCAGGCCAGGACGAAATCGACTTAGGATTTGCTGGACGTCATGCCCTGAACCAACGTGTGCATGCGGCCATTGCCCGACTCCACCCGGGTGACCCTTTACAGTTGGTGCTGGAGGGCGGGATATGGCAGGTACGGGACGTTGGCGGGATGGTCGTTGGAAGAATGGCGAAGCGCTTTGAGATCCCGCCGGGGTTTCACTGCACGGGTGCGAAGGTGGCGGCAGTTATTGTACGTAGGAAGTCGGAGACATCCGCACAATATCTTGAGTGGGTCAAATGTGATAGTTGGGAGGTTGTAATACCGGACTTGGTGTTCGAAAAGCTGTGATAATAACTGGCCTCTCAAACAATTAATGGAGGTGAAACAATATTCAAAATGGCTTCACCATGTTTTCCTGATGGTCAGGGTGTTTATCAACTTCATTATGTTGGATTCTGTTATCCGCCCGAAGAGCCCGGAAAATCAGAGGGTCGGGAAGTCTGCCGAAGTCCGTGCAAGCGTTGCGGTGGATGCAACGGGACGGCCAGATGGTTCGCCTCTGTTGCCCAAACAAGCTGTGCCTCAATACATCCCCAACAACCCGACAACAGGCCCGATCCGCCCGTTCCTCGCCAGCACGATCTCCGCGCAGGTGGCGTAGCCACAGTTCTCGCACACCTCCGGATTGCCGATGGCGCGGCAGCAGGGGTACTCGCCGGTGGTGTCGATGACCGTCCAGAGGTTGGTGGGGTGGAAGTAGTTGCCGCTCGCCAGGGCCCGGAGGCCGGCCTTGGAGTTCATCACCGGCAGGCCCGCGCGCTTGTGGGCGATGAGGGTCTCGATGGTTTCGCGGCGCTGCGCCCGGGAGAGGAGCAGCTGATCCTTCCCGTAGTAGGGGGTGTGGAAGTAGAACATCACCCGCCGGCCCGGGAACTCCCGCTGCATGAATTCGAGGAACTCGCCGGTGTGGCCCCGGTTGAGGGTGTTGACGGTGTAGACGATGCCGCCGCGGCCCTTGAAGCGGCGCAGGTGGTCGAGTACGTGGTCGACGGGGATGCCGCGGATGGTCCGGAAGGTCTCGCCGAGGCCGTCGATGCTGACCCAGGTGAAGTCGGGGCTCCCGTCGAGCGGTAGGGTGCCGTTGGTGTAGACGTGGACGCGGTAGTAGCCGATGCGCCGGGCGAGGCGGACGATGTCGGGCAGGCGGCGGTCGCCGTCGCGCCACAGGTAGGGCTCGCCGCCCTCCAGGTAGAGGGTGCGGACGCCCCGGTCGTACTGCCGCCGCAGGTGTCCGTGCACCTCGTCGAAGGTCATCGAGGCGTTGTGGACGTTAGCCACCCGGCAGTGGCGGCAGGCGAGGTTGCAGATGTCCGTGATCACCAGCCCCAGGATGAAGGGCCGGTCGCGCCGGGCGACGAGGAACGCCCAGGCGGTGCTGCTATAGTCGAGGAGGCGGGACAGCTTTCCGCGCCCGAAACCGGCTGCCGGGTTTGCCATGGGCCAATCTCCCGATGCGAGCAGCGGACGTTACCGACAAGTATTCCACAGGGGCGGGAATGTTCAATCCGCCCCTGCCGGCCTCCGCCGCCGG
>JAQVKR010000331.1 GCA_028694565.1 Gammaproteobacteria bacterium
CTACGTGGGCATCGTCTACTCCTATCTCCCCTTCATGGTGCTGCCCCTCTACGCCACCCTGGTGCGCATGGACCCGGCCCTGCTGGAGGCGGCCAGGGATCTGGGCTGCCGGCCGCTGAAGGCGTTCTGGTGGGTGACCCTGCCGCTGTCCATGCCCGGGGTCATCGCCGGCTCCTCGCTGGTGTTCATCCCGGCGGTGGGCGAGTTCGTCATTCCCGACCTGCTGGGCGGGCCCGACACGCTGATGATCGGGAAGGTGCTGTGGACGGAGTTCTTCACCAACCGCGACTGGCCGGTGGCCTCGGCCGTGGCGGTGGCCATGCTGCTGTTCCTGGTGGTGCCGATCGCGCTGTTCCAGCGGACCCAGGAGCGGCGGGGCGAAGCGGGGGGGCCGCGGTGAGCGGCCGCCGCCCGTTCTGGCTGTTCACGGCGCTGGCCTTCGGCTACGCCTTCCTCTACGGCCCAATCCTCTCGCTGGTGGTCTACTCCTTCAACGCCTCCCGGCTGGTGACGGTGTGGGGCGGCTTCTCCACCCGCTGGTACGGGGAGCTGCTCGCCAACGGGCAGATCCTCTCGGCGGCCTGGCTGAGCCTGCGCATCGCCGCGCTCAATGCCACCGTGGCGGTGGTCCTGGGGACCCTGGCGGGCCTGGCCCTGTCCCACTTCGGCCGGTTCCGGGGGCGCACGCTGTTTTCGGCCATGGTGAGCGCGCCGCTGGTGATGCCGGACGTGATTCTCGGCCTCGCCTCGCTGCTCCTGTTCGTCTCCATGGGGCAGCTGGTGGGCTGGCCGGAGGGGCGCGGCGTCACCACCATCACCATCGCCCACATCACCTTCAGCATCGCCTACGTGACGGTCATCGTGCAGTCCCGCCTGTCGCAGCTGGACGAGTCCATCGAGGAGGCCGCCATGGATCTCGGTGCGCGTCCCTGGAAGGTGTTCCTGGTCATCACCCTGCCCATCATCGCCCCGGCGCTGCTGGCCGGCTGGCTGCTGTCCTTCACCCTGTCGCTGGACGATCTGGTCATCGCCAGCTTCGTATCCGGCCCCGGCGCCACCACCCTGCCCATGGTGGTCTACTCCAGCGTCCGCCTGGGCGTCAGCCCGCAGATAAACGCGCTGGCCACCATCATCGTCGGCCTGGTGACCGTGGGCATCGTGGTGGCCGGCTGGGTGCTGCACCGGCGCGAGCGCCGGTCCCGCTCCGGCTCTCCCGAGCCCGTCGCACGTTAACAAAATTTTACCTTTCATCGGCCGCCCGGCTTATCGGCGGCAGGTGTATCGCTGTACTCTGGACGGGCAGGCCGGCCGCGGGCGTGCCGAGGGAGGGTGGCGCCGCTCCGGCCTGGGCGGGAGATGCGGAGGCGCGCCCGCATCGGCGGGCAAGGCCGCATCTGCACCCGTTTCCGCGGGACCCCGGGAGGGCGAGGCCGGATGGGAGAGACGACAGGGACGATGCACCAGATCGCTCTGGCAGTCGACGACGATCCGTCCATGCGCATGATGTTGCGCAAGACCCTGGAGCGGACCGGGCTCGAGGTGCATGAAGCCGGGAACGGCCAGTTGGCCCTGGAGCGGTTCCAGGACCTCCGCCCGGATATCGTGCTGCTCGATATCAGCATGCCGGTCATGGACGGCTTCCGCGCCTGTACCGAGATGCGGCGGCTGGAGAGCGACCGCCAGACGCCCATCGTGATGGTGACCGGCGCCGATGATCACGACTCCATCCGCCGTGCCTACGAGGTGGGCGCCACCGATTTCATCACCAAGCCCATCAACTGGCGCATCCTGAGCCACCGGGTCCGGTACATGCTCCGCGCCAGCCAGACCCTGCGCCAGCTCCGCGAGAGCGAAACGCGCAACCGCGCCATCATCGACGCGATGCCCGACATCATGTTCCGTATCGCCGCCGACGGGACCATTCTCGATTACCGTCCGGGGCAGGCCTCCGCCCTGGACCTGGGAACCAGCCGGCCGGTGGGCCGCGCCGTGGGCGAGGTGCTTTCCGGCGCCACCGGCGCCCAGATGGAGAACCGCCTGCGCCGCGCCCTGCACGCCCAGGGGATCCAGCAGTACGACTTCGAGGTCAAGGGCGCCCTGGGAGTGCGGGTCTACGAGTCGCGCCTCGTGGCCAGCGGACGCGACGAGGTGTTCGCCATCGTCCGCGACGTCACCGACACCAAGCGGGCCGGGGAGCGGATGCGCCAGCTGGCCTACTTCGACGAGATGACCGGCCTGCCCAACCGGCAGTTCTTCAAGGAGCAGCTGGAGCAGAGCATCGCCCAGGCGCGGCGCTACAAGCGCCGCATGGCGCTCCTGTTCGTGGATCTGGATCGCTTCAAGCGCATCAACGACACCCTCGGCCACAACATCGGCGACCTGTTGCTCAAGCGCGTCGCCCACCAGATCTCCCACACGGTGCGCGAGAGCGACGTGGTGGGCCGGGCGGGCGTGGAGGAGCTGGGCCAGATCGCCCGCCTGGGCGGGGACGAGTTCACCGTGGTGCTGAGTGAGATCAACTCTCCCGAGGAAGCCGCCCAGGTGGCGAGGCGCATCCAGGAATCCCTGGTCCAGCCCATGAAGGTGGGGGGCTACGAGATCGCCATCACCCCGAGCATCGGCGTGGCCATCTACCCCGATCATGGGGAGGACCTCAACACCCTGCTCAAGAACGCCGACGTGGCGATGTACTACGCCAAGGGCGAGGGGCGCAACAACTACCAGTTCTACTCGAGCGCCATGAACGAGCGGGCGTTCGACCGCCTGACGCTGGAGAACGCCCTGCGCCGGGCCCTGGACAACAACGAGCTGCTCATCCACTACCAGCCCCAGGTCGATCTGGCGAGCGGGGAGATGGTGGGGGTGGAGGCCCTGGCCCGGTGGCAGCACCCGGAGCGCGGGCTGCTGTCGGCCGGCAACTTCATACCCCTGGCGGAGGAGACCGGCCAGGTGATCCTGATCGGGGAATGGGTGCTTCGCCGGGCCTGCGAGCAGCATTGCGAATGGCTGCGGGCGGGACTCCCGCCGCTGCGCATGGCGGTGAATCTCTCCGGTCTCCAGTTCCGCCAGGAGGGGCTGCTCTTTCTGCTGCGCGACGTGATCGGGAAGACGGGCATCGACCCCGCCCACCTGGAGCTGGAGGTGACCGAGAGCATCCTGATGCAGAACACCGATCTGGCCCGTGAACGCATGCAGGAGCTCCAGGACCTGGGGGTGACCCTGGCCGTGGACGATTTCGGCACCGGCTACTCCTCCCTCAGCTATCTCAAGAATTTCCCGGTAAAGACCCTCAAGATCGATCAGTCCTTCATCCGCAACGTGGCGGAGGATACCGACAGCATGGCCATTACCGATGCCATCATCGCCATGGCCCACAGCCTGGGGATGCGGGTGATCGCCGAGGGGGTGGAGAAGGACGCCCAGCTGAACTACCTGCGCCGGCAGGGCTGCGACGAGGTCCAGGGTTTCCTGTTCAGCCGCCCCGTGGCCCCGGAGGTGATCGACGGGCACCTGCGCCGCCAGGCCGCGGGCATGCTGCTCACGGACCAGCCGCCTCTCGCCGCGGTGGAGTGAGGCCCGCGTGGCAGAGCCGAATTGAATTCAACGCCAAGGCGCAAAGGCACAAAGACGCAAAGTCCGATTTTGTCTGTTCATGCCCGCGGTGGATGGGGCTGATCCTGCGGCTGGGGAATAATTTCCACCACCATCAAGGGCAACGTAGCGCACCGGGATTGGCCTCGATCCGGTTGGCTGCCCACTGGCCTGGCACCGGCGCATGGCCATTCTGATTCAGAATTCTCTTGGCGTCTTGGCGTCTTGGCGTCTTGGCGTCTTGGCGTCTTGGCGTCTTGGCGATGAGATGGTCTCCTCCCTCTTCCCGCCTCGGCGTCATGTGCGCCAGGATGGAGGTGTTAGCAACCATCGAATTAAGAAGAGGGGGAGACCATGAAACAGCCTA
>JAQVKR010000332.1 GCA_028694565.1 Gammaproteobacteria bacterium
TGGCGACGTGACTCTCCCAGGTGTAGTGGCGGCGGGCGCCGCGGATGCCGTTGTCCGACCACTGGCGCCAGCGCCGGGGATCGGTGAGCCCCTTGAGCAGCGCCGTGGCGATGGCGTCGGCGTCGAGCGGATTCACCAGCGCCCCGTTGCGGCAGTTGGCGACGATGTCCCGCGGGCCGCCGTCCTCGGTGGCCACCAGCGGCAGCCCGCAGCCCGCCGCCTCGATGAGGGTGAGGCCGAAGGGCTCGGTGAGCGCCGGGTTGACGAACACCCCCTTGCGCCGCGCCGCCAGCCGGTAGAGATCGGGCACGTCGGCGGCCTTGTGGTGCTTGGGGTAGGCCACCCGCCCGTAGAGGTCGTAGCGGTCGATGTCCAGCAGCAGCTGGCGCAGCACCCGCCGCGCGCCCGTGTCCATCTGGGTGATGTCCTCGCGGTTGCCCGCCACCACCACCAGGTTGGCCGCCTGCCGCAGCTCGGCGTTCTCGCCGTAGGCGCGCACCAGGGTGGCGATGTTCTTGCGCTCGTCGGGCCTTGAGAGGGCCAGGATCATCGGCCGGGCCGGGTGGCGCAGGAAGCGCGCCAGCTCCGCGGCGATGGGCGGGTCGGGCTCGCCCCGGCGCGGCGGGTGGAAGCGCGATAGGTCCACCCCGGGCGGAATCACCCGCTTGCGCTGGGGATGGTAGTTCTCGTAGGCGCTGTACTGGGTCTCCACCTCCTGCTGGGTGCTCACCACCACCAGGCTGGCGTTGCCCAGCGCGATCTCCTCGGCCTCGATGCGCCGGCTCATGTTGTACTGGGACTCGACGCTCTCCCCGCTGAGCCCCTTCTCCAGCAGCCGCCGGCGCTTCTCGCGCCCGAGCGAATGGCCGGTGTGCACCAGCGGCACCCCCAGCAGCTGGGCCAGGCGCGCGCCCGCCAGGCCGGCGTCGGCGTAGTGGCTGTGCACCAGGTCGGGGGTGCGGCCCACGCCGCGCAGATGCTGCAGGGCGTTGTCCACGAAGCTGTCGAGGTGGGGCCAGAGCACCTCCTTGCGCAGGTAGCGGCGCGGCCCGAAGGGGATGCGCACGATGCGCGCCCCCTCGCCCAGCTCCTCCACCGGCTCGGCGTAGTCGGGGGAGACCTTCGGGTCGATGACCCGGCGGGTGAGGAGATCCACCCGCTCCACCTGGGGGTGGCGGGCCAGCGCCCGGGCCAGCTCCACCACGTAGAGCACCTGGCCGCCGGTGTCGGCGTCGCGGCCGAGCTCCATGTCATGGCCGCGGATGAGGCCGTGCAGGCTGATGAGAACGAGATAGAGGCCGTGCCCGGGTTCGCTCATCCGTTCCAGCTCTCCAGGTGGCGGCGGTAGAGTTCGCGATCGGGCGCGGTGGCGCCGCGCTGGGCGCAGACGGCCGCGGCGAACTGCAGGGCCCGCTCGAGGATGGCGGGCAGGGACCAGCCGCGGACGAGGCCGAGCAGGGTCACGGCGCTGAAGGCATCGCCCGCCCCCACCGTGTCCACCAGCCTGGCGACCGGCGCGGCCGGGGCGCTGTGCTCCTCCCCCGGGGCCAGCACCACGGCGCCGGCATCGCCGCGGGTGACCACCAGCACCTCCACCCCCAGCGCCGCCCGCTCGGCCTCGCCCGCGGCGGCCACCGCCCCGGCGCTGTCGAGCGTCCCGCGCGGCACGCCGGCCAGCAGCGCCAGCTCGTCGTCGTTGAGCTTCACCCAGCGGGCGCCGCGCAGCCGCGTCCGCGCCCCCGCGCGATCCCACCAGGGCGCGCGCAGGTTCACGTCCACGAAGGCGGGCAGCCCGCGCTCCGGCGCGCGCAGCGCGTCCAGGGCGCGGGCGGAGCCGGCCCGGGCGGCCAGGGTGCCGTGGTAGAGCAGCCCCCCGTCGGCGCCTTCCAGCGCCGCGCCGAGCGCGGCCGGGTCGATGTGGTCGTAGGCCTGGTCGGGGCAGATGTCGAAGCTGGGCTGGCCGCCCTCGATGCGCACCTCCACCGTGCCGGTGGGGTGGGCGGCGTCGCGCTGCAGGCCGCCGCGGTCCATGCCCCAGGACGCCATGGCCGCCAGCACCCGCCCGCCCAGGGCGTCGGTGCCGATGCGGCTCAGGAACAGGGGGGCGAGGCCGAACCCCTGCAGGTGCCAGGCCACGTTGAAGGGCGCGCCGCCGAGCACGGCACTGCCATCCTCGAAGCGATCGAACAGGACCTCGCCGAAGATGAGGGGGCGGCCCGACGGTGCACCGCCGGGTACGCTGGCCGTCGTCATCGCTGGTGTCTCTCCATCCCGCGCGGCCGGCATCCCGTCACCGGCCTTTCCGTTTCAATGGATTGCCTGTGTCCGGCTTCAGCATAACAGCCGTCCGCCGGCGGTTGTACCGTCCGGCCGCAGGGTCATTCCCGCCGGGTCCGCGCGCTCAGGCCCGCTCCACGCCGGCGGCGCGGCACAGGGCCCGGTACTCGTCCTGGAAGAAGAACTTCTCCTCGCCGAAGGCGGGGCGCAGCTGGTCCAGCCAGGCCGCCTTCCCGTCGTAGCGGGCGAAGAAGGGCCGCTGCACCCAGTCGGCGTTGCGGGCCTGGATGAAGCGCAGCACGAACACCTTCTCGCCCGCCACCTCGGTGACCCCCTGCACCTCCACCTTGCCCGGGCCGGCGCTCATGGAGGGGCCGCGGGCGGTGCGGGCCAGGCCGGAGACCTGCTGCATGGCGTCGCGGTAGATCGCCCAGGTGCGCGCCAGCGGCACCTCGAAGTAGTGGCGCGCGCCGGTGTCGCGCTCCACGAACAGGTAGTAGGGCACGATGCCGAGATGCACCTGGGTGCGCCACATGCGCGCCCACACCCCGGCGTCGTCGTTGATGTGGGCGAGCAGCGGGCCCTGGGCGCGGATCACCGCGCCGGTGTCGCGGATGCGGCGGATCGCCTCCCGGGACACCGCCGGCTCCAGCTCGCGCCAGTGGTTGTAGTGGGCCATCACCGCCACGTGCTTGCCGGCCTCGACCATGCGCTCCAGCAGGCGCAGCAGGTCATCGGCGTCGGCGTCGCTGACGAAGCGCCGGGGCCAGAAGGTCAGCGCCTTGGTGCCGATGCGGATGTTCTGCACGTGCTCGAAGCCCGGCGCCAGCAGCGGCTCCAGGTACTGGGCCAGATTGCGGGTCTTCATCACCATCGGGTCGCCGCCGGTGAGCAGCAGGTCGCTCACCCGCGGGTTGCCCGCCAGGTATTCGTGCAGGTGGCCCGCCTCGTTGGCGGCGAAGCGCAGCTCCTTGTCACCCACGAACTGGGCCCAGCGGAAGCAGAAGCTGCAGTAGGCGTGGCAGGTCTGGCCCTGGCTGGGGAAGAACAGCACCGTCTCGTTGTACTTGTGCTGCATCCCCTCCAGCATCTGCTCGCCCACCCTGGGCACGTTCAGCGCCTGCTGGCCCGCCGGGTGGGGATTGAACTCCTCGCGCAGGGCGCGGGCCTGCGCCACCAGCGCGGCGTTGTCGGCCCCGGCCCGCAGCAGCTTCAGCATCGCTTCCATCTGGTGGGGCAGCAGCATCTCCGGCTGCGGGAAGACCAGCAGGAACAGGGGATCGTCGGGCACGTTGTCCCAGTCGATGAGCTCATCGAGAACGAACTGGTTGACCCGGAACGGCAGCACCTTGGCCACTGCGCGCATGGCCTCGCGCTGCCCCTCCGGCAGCGCCCTGAGCTGCGGGATCTGGTCCCAGTGGCGCTCGGTGAACACCCGGTAGCGGGCGGCGTCCACCGCGCCGGGAACGGCGGGCGCGCGTCGGTCGAGTCCGGCGACCATGGTCATAGGCGATCCTCCTGTCTTGCAATGCGTTGCGTGGCGGCGTGACGGGAGCCGCGCCCGGCGGATCCGGTGGACCTGCCGGCGGCTGCCTGGCTCACGACCGCTGAATAGTTCGTCAGCAGCGCCCCGCGGGGCGCCAGGGGAAGGGGTGCACGACTAT
>JAQVKR010000333.1 GCA_028694565.1 Gammaproteobacteria bacterium
GTCACGAGGGCTCCGGGAGCGAAGGCAGTGGATAGGATCATGGGGCCTTGAATACCTCGGGGTGGGCGACAAACAGGGGGGGCCAGGCGGCCGAATCAGCCGGGAAGACCAGCACCTGCCAGTCACGGTCGGCGAGGTAGGCGACAATGTCGGGGTCCTGGGCCTGGAAGAAGATCAGCGCGCGGGCCTCGCTGTAGCGGAAGGCGGCGATGGCCTCACCGCCCTTGATTGCCACCTGCTCGGCATCCGGCAGTGCGTAGCCTTGGCCTTGCAGCGCCTGCAGCCACGCCTCGCTCAGCGCATCACCGGCGGCGACGCCGGCGGTCTGGATGGCGGGGTCCTGGGCCACCTGGGCGCAGGCCAAGCGCACCACGATACGCAGGAGCAGGCCGTCGTGGGCCAGATCGCGCCGGTCGACAAGGTCGTGGTCGGGCTGGTTGAAGTAGGAGAGCAGACACCTGTAGCAGGCCGCCTCGCAGATGCGCTCGCCGGCCTCATCGCGTTCCTCCAACCCTTCCAGGGCCTCGTAGGTCCACCCTTCGCCGTCCTCGGGCCGGCGGAAGTGCATGAGCTGAAGGGCGGCATCGGCCACCCGGGCCAGGGCGTCGGGCTCGGTGGCGAGCCGGGTCAACACGCCGGCGCCGCCCTCGGCGGCCTCGTAGAGCAGGATGCCGAGGCGCTCGTCACGGGTCGGCAGGGGCTCGGCCACCAGTTCCGACTCCTCGATCTGGAACACCTGTTCGATGCCGCGCTTCAGGGCGATCTGCAGGGTTGCCATGGTCTCAGCCGGCCAATGGGTGTCTGTGGGTGGCTGGAGGATGAGGATGTTGCGGCGGTCCTCCACGAAGGGGACGATCCGCTGGGACTGGTTGCGGGTCTCCCGCTCGCCGGCATCGTCGCTGTCGTCCGGCGACTCCGACTTACTCCAGTAGCCGCTCATGGGGTTGATGTAGAAGCCGAGCTGCCGGGGATCCTTGCGCCGCCGCCAGCCCTTGTTGATGCGCCAGATGGTGGCTGCGGGGCCGTACTGGAGCGACAGCACCGGCCCCTCGGCATCCACGGCGAGCGAGCGGATGCGCTGTAGGGCCGCACCGGCACCCAGCGCAAAGCGGTAGGTGGTCTGCATGTCGTAGCCCTGCCGCTGGCGCTCCTCGTCGTTGATGCTGATGCGCTCCACCGGAACGGTGGCGACGTTCTCGATGCGGTAGAGGGCGTTGATGCGGGAGTCATCCGTCAGCAGGGTGTCGCAGGCCTCGCACAGGTCGCGGGTGCCCTCGCCCGAGGCCGACTCGAGGTGCCCATAGCCGCAGGCGGGGCAGATGCGGGCGCTGACGGTGGCAAGCTGGCTCCCCGCCGCCGCCTGGTCGACGCTGCCCACGTTGAGCATGGCGCGCACCACGCGGTACATCCGGCCCTGGTGGTAGATGAGGCTGCGCGGCCCGAACTCGGCGAGTGCCAGGAAGCGCGGGCGGGTCACCATGGTGCCCTCCTGCTGCCTGGCGCTGCGCTGCTGGCTGGCGGGGATCCACGCCATCAGGGGCAGGCGCGGGAAGTTGTAGCCGGGCAGGAAGCCCTGGCTGGCCAGGTAGCGATAGGTGTAGAAGTCGGAGTTGCGGGTACTCGCGGACTTTAGCAGCGCGTCCCGCTGTCGGCCGGCATCGAGGTAGCGGCGCTTGGCCTCATCGCGCTCCTGCTGGGTCACGGCATGGTTGCGGACAATCCGGTCGGCCAGGTCCATCTGCTTGGTGGTGGCCTCGAAGAGATCGCGCCATCTCTGGAGCGCCTGGTCGAAGGCGGCTGGCGCTGCGGCGACCGTCTCGGCGCCGAACTCCGGGCCATACCAGGGCGCCCTGGCCGGATCGAGCTCGAGGCCGAGGCTGTCGAGCACCGCGGTGACGCCGGCCAGCGCACGATGCGCCACCTCCCGGGCCTGGAAGCGGTCGCGCCACTGGGGCATCAGCGGCTTGCCCTCGGCGTCCAGATCGAGCATGGGTGCCACGGAGGATTCCAGCTTGATTTCGGTGCAGGCCAGCCAGAGGGCATTGAGGTGGCTCGCGATGAGATCGCGATTGGAGAGATCCAGGGTCGGGGCCTTCACCTCGCCGTAGACCATGCGCTCCGGGTGCGCGAAGAAGTACTGGTCGTGGGGGCTCCGGGCGGCGCAATAGGTGACCACCAGCGCCGGCTGCCCGGAGCGTCCCGCCCGGCCGCTGCGCTGGGCATAGTTCGCCGGCGTGGGTGGCACGTTGCGCAGGTAGACGTAGTTGAGCGCGGAGATGTCGACACCGAGCTCCATGGTCGGAGAGCAGTAGAGGGTGGCAAGGCGCTGCAGCGGCGGGTCATCCGGGTGCTCCTCCTTCCAGCGCGCGCGGTCATCGGTGGTGTAGCGGAACCGGCTCTCCAGGAGCTGGCGGCGGTCGGCGTCCACCTGGGCCGTGTGCTCCTGGGCCTCGAACTCGAACAGGGCATGGTCATCGGCCCCGAGCATCTCCGCGGTCTGCGCGTAGAGGGCGCGAAAGAAGGGGTTGGCGCCTTGCGGAATCTCCGTGCCGAGGGGTGCCCTCCACACGATGGTGTCGGCCTTGAGACGCCAGCCCGTTACCCCCTCAAGGAGCTGCTCTGCGGCGACGTAGCCGAGTCTGGCGGCCCCCCTGAGCACCCCCTCCACGAGCTTGATCCACTCCTGCTCGGGCTGGTTGAGGAGGTCGGCACCGATGGCGCATTCCTTCAGGAAGTCGGCGGTGCGGAGCTTCCGAATCAGCCGGGAGCGCGAGCCGCCGCTCACCAGGTAGTCGAAATCGCCGCGCCGTCTGCCCTGTGGCCGCTTGCAGGTGATGAGGTAGCGCGACGAGGTCAGTCGCTCGTCCTGGGCGATGCCCCAAGGCTCGCGCAGCTGTGTGTAACTGCTGGTTCGGACCTCTTCCAGGCGGACCTGATCGAGCAGCGGAGTCTCGATGCAGAGGCGCTCGCGCAGGTAATCGAAGACGTAGCGGACCAGGCCGGCGAGGCAGCCGTCCGACCACTCAGAGGCATACTCGGGTAGGGCCTGCCGGAACTGCGGGGTGGCGGCGGCTTGAGGTAGGTCGACATAGTCGACCTCGAGCAGGCCGAGCTGCTCGAGGTTCGGGTTGTTGAAGCGCCAGCCACGGCGCAGGTCGAACACCAGCCGATAGCCCAGCACCTTGCGCATGGTCTCCTGGGCGCGCTGCTTGTTGAGGCCGATGATCTCCGGCTCGGCGAGGTACTCGCCGAGCACGCCAGGGTCGTCGCGGTGGAAACCCAGGGCGCGGAACACGGCGTCCGGCAGGCGCTCCAGGGCGATCCCCGTGGGTTCCGCGCGCAGTGCCCGGAGGAGGCCACTGCGCAGGGTCAGCAGGAAGACCAGGTCGTTGAAGTGCCCGGCCTGGAGGGCCGCATCCTGGCGGTTGTCGGAGAAGCCCAGAATCTTGCGTGGGTCCGGCGCACCATCGGCCGGCGCGGGCAACGAAAACAGATGTACCAGCGCCGCCAGGGAGATCATGGTGGTGGCCGAGGATCGGCCCTCGCCCGAGAGGCTGCCCAGACGGTTTACGTCCTTGCCCTGTGCTTCGTGGACGTCTCCGCAGCGCAGGCAGAAGCGGAACTTGCCGGGTAGGTACCAGGCGCGAACACCGCTCCCTGCGAGTCCGGTGTTGGCGACCCGCACCTCCTGGGGGACGTAGGGAGCGTAGGAGGCCTTCACTTTCGGGGGCTCGGTCTTGAAGTCGAGCCAGGCGTCGGGCAGGTCCTCCGGGTTGCCGTGCCAGCCCCAGTTGCCTGCCGTAGCGTCGGGCATCAAGAAGCCGAAATTGACGCTGTCGTCCTCCGGTTTGGTGTCGTAGATCTCGCGTGGCTGGAACCGGCGTCCGTTCCGGGTGGACTCCCAGACCGGGTGGTACTCCTGGCCGCACTGGCG
>JAQVKR010000334.1 GCA_028694565.1 Gammaproteobacteria bacterium
CGCTGTACGTGCCCCAGGTGGGCATCATCAACCCCGGCGAGTTCTCGCCGCTCAACTCCATCGAGCTGGTCATCTGGGTGGCGGTGGGCGGGCGCGGGACCCTCTACGGCGCGGTGGCGGGCGCGCTGCTGGTGAACTACGCCAAGACCTGGCTGACCGGCGCGCTGCCGGAGGTGTGGCTGTTCGCCCTCGGCGCCCTGTTCGTGCTGGTGACCCTGTTCCTGCCCCGCGGCGTGGCGGGGCTGGTGCGCCGGGCCCGGGAGGCGCGGGCATGAGCGGATTGCGCACCACGCGGGAGCTGCTGCGCCGCGACCGGGTGTTCGACTTCATGGCCCCGGCGCTCAGCCGGGACATGGTGCTGGACACCACCCACGGCCCCATCCTCTACCTGGAGGATGTGAGCGTGAGCTTCGACGGGTTCAAGGCGCTGAACGCCCTGAACCTCTACATCGACACCGGCGAGCTGCGCTGCATCATCGGCCCCAACGGCGCCGGCAAGACCACCATGATGGACGTCATCACCGGCAGGACCCGTCCCGACACGGGCACGGTCCACTTCGGCCAGCGCATCGATCTGCTGCGCCTGGACGAGCCGGCCATCGCCGAGATCGGCATCGGCCGCAAGTTCCAGAAGCCCACCGTGTTCGAGCAGCACACGGTGTTCGAGAACCTCGAGCTGGCCATGCGCGGGAGCAAGGGCGTCTGGCATACGCTCGGGGCGCGCCTCACCGGCGCCCAGCGCGAGCGCATCGGCGAGGTGCTCGCCATCACCGGCCTGCCGCAGGAGCGCCATCGCCTCGCCGGCCTGCTCTCCCACGGCCAGAAGCAGTGGCTGGAGATCGGCATGCTGCTGATGCAGGACCCCAAGCTGCTGCTGGTGGACGAGCCCGTGGCCGGCATGACCGCCGGCGAGACCGAGCGCACCGCGGAGCTGCTGACGGGTCTGGCGGGCAGCCACTCGGTGGTGGTGGTGGAGCACGACATGGCCTTCGTCCGCTCCATCGCCCGCAAGGTGACGGTGCTGCACGAGGGCGGCGTGCTGGCGGAAGGGGACATGGACACGGTGCAGAACGATCCCCGCGTCGTGGAAGTCTACCTGGGGGGCGAGGGATGCTGACCCTCCAGGGCATCAACCAGTACTACGGCGGGAGCCACATTCTCTGGGACCTGGACCTGGAGGTTCCGGAGGGGGAATGCACCTGCCTGATGGGGCGCAACGGGGTGGGCAAGACGACGCTGCTCAAGGTGATCATGGGGTTGCTGCCGGCGCGCGGCGGCACCATCACCTTCGACGGCCGGGAGCTCTCGGGCCGGCCCGCGGAGCTGCGCGCGCGCCTGGGCATCGGCTACGTGCCCCAGGGGCGCGAGATTTTTCCCCAGCTCACGGTGGAGGAGAACCTGCGAGTGGGGCTGGGCGCCCGCCGCGACAAGGCGCGGAAGATTCCCGACCGGGTCTTCGAGCTCTTTCCGGTGCTCGGCGACATGATGAACCGGCGCGGCGGCGATCTCTCCGGCGGCCAGCAGCAGCAGCTGGCCATCGGCCGGGCGCTGGTGCTGGAGCCGCGCCTGCTCATCCTCGACGAGCCCAACGAGGGCATCCAGCCCAACATCGTTCGCCAGATCGGCGAGGTCATCCGGCGCCTCAACCGCGAGGAGGGGCTCACCGTGCTGCTGGTGGAGCAGAAGCTCCCCTTCGCCCGCCGCACCGCCCACCGCTTCAACCTGGTGGAGAAGGGGCGCAGCGTCGCGTCCGGCGCCATCGGGCAGCTGGACGATACGCTGGTGGGGCGCTATCTGGCCGTCTGAGCCGGGGCGTGCTTGTTGCGCCGCACGACAGCCGCCTGTTGTCTCCCGGGGTGGAGTTCTGCTAATTTCCTGACCCGAGTGGTGAGAATTATGGATTCACCACCGGGTCGGGCCGCTGAAGCCGTTGCCGCGCGCACCCATGAAAATCGAGTATTTCGCTCCCAGAACAAATCATAAAGCCGGCGCGCCAGACGCCGGCGGGAGCCAAGAACATGCGGATGGAGGAGTCCCATGGGTGTGTCACGGCACCTGCAGCGAGACCTGCGGCGGGTGGGCCGCCAGCCTTGGCTGGTACTGTTTCCCGTCGGCCTGCCCCTGGTGGTGGGTCTGGGCACCGAGGGCAACCCGGTGGCCATCGCCGCTTCGATCGTGGTGGTTGTCTTCGGCTATCTCTGCCGTTGCCTCTACCATTCATGACCGGCCGCGCGTCCCCGGCTTCCGGGCCGGGGGCGCTCCGCCTTCACCGGCTCAGCCGCGCCGGCTGCTTCGCCGCAGCTCCATGCGGCGCACGAACTCCTCGATGATGCGCCGGTAGAGGGCGTCCTTCAGCACCGCGTCCTCCACTCCCGATTCCAGGCTCGGATTGTCGTTCACCTCGATGACGTAGGCGTTGCCCCGGTACATCTTGAGATCCACGCCGTAGAGGCCGTCGCCGATGAGGTTGGACGCCTTGAGCGCCACCGAGATCACCTTCGCCGGCACCGCCTCCAGGGGCCAGGTCTTGTAGGCCCCGCTGGCGAAGCGCCCGCCGCCCTCGTGCTTGTAGATCTGCCAGTGCTTCTTGGACATGAAGTACTGGGAGGCGTAGAGGGGCTCGCGGTTGAGCACTCCGATGCGCCAGTCGAATTCCGTGTACATGTACTCCTGGGCCAGGATCAGCTCCGACTCCCGCAACAGCTCCGCGGCGTGGCGCTGCAGCTGCTCGGCGTTCTCCGCCTTCACCACGCCGCGGGAGAAGGAGCCGTCCGGGATCTTGAGCACCATGGGAAAGCCGAACTCCGCCTCCAGCTCCGGCAGGTCGCGCTTGCGGATGATGCGGGTCCTGGGCGTGGCCACGCGGTTGGCCTTCAGGAGCTCCGCCAGATAGACCTTGTTGGTGCAGCGCAGGATCGACTCGGGATCGTCGATGACCACCATGCCCTCGCTCTGGGCCTTCTTGGCGAAGCGGTAGGTGTAGTCGTCGATGCTGGTGGTGGAGCGGATGAACAGTCCGTCGTACTCCGCCAGGCGGGCATAGTCCTTCTTCTCGATGAGCTCGATGTCCACGCCGAGGTCCTTGCCGATGCGGATGAATTTCTTCAGCGCCTTCGGATCGGAGGGGGGCAGGGGATCGGCGGGATCGTGGAGAATGGCCAGGTCGTAGCGGAAGACGGTGCGCGAGCGCGGAGTGCGCCAGCGCTTCTTGGAGTAGGTGTCCAGCGCCTCGATGAAGCCGGTGGTCTGGCCGGCGGTGAGCTTGTGCAGGAACAGCGGCTTGATGGAGGCGATGCGCCAGGTGCCCTCCTTCTCGAACTCCACTCGCAGCAGGGGCGCGGGAAAGGTCTCGAAGATCTGCCGCGCCAGCTCCTCCAGCGGTTCATAGATGGTGTGGCCGAAGAAGATCTCGAGGGTGAAGCCGGTCAGTCCCTCCACCTCCCTGCTGCGCCGGCGCTTCCCGCCCATGGTTTCGTGGACCAGTTCGTCCAGGTCCTCCACGTCGAGGCCGTACATGGCCTTGCTGCTGAGATCCAGCATGGTCTTCACCGAGGGAATCACCCGGTGGTGGCGCGCCTCGCCCAGGAGCGAGCAGTAGTAGCCCGTGCTCAGGTAGCGGTAGTTGCGGCACAGGTTGATGACCCGCAGATCCTTCTGGCGGATATATTCCGGGCGGGTGAGATAGTCGCTGACGGTGATGACCGGATAGCCCGCCTCGAGGGCTTTCCCGTCCGCTGGATTTTCGACGACGATGACTTGAGTGGCCATGGCTCCCGTGAACGGTCGTTTCAGCCGGCGCGCCGCCCGCGGCGGCGCGGCTTGCGCTTGCGGAGGATGAGCACGGCGCGCTGCCCGGACTTGCCGTAGCGGGGTGCCGATCGCGAACGATGGCGCGAAGTAGGGCTGCCAGATCGCGACGCCGCGGACG
>JAQVKR010000335.1 GCA_028694565.1 Gammaproteobacteria bacterium
GAACTCGAGCTGCCGCTGTCCGGCGAGCCGCCAACCGAAGCGGAGGCCGACGAACTCGCGGATTAGGAGGAGGCGCCGCACCGGGAGGACCCGGAGGGCGGCGGGGAGGTCCGGGCAGCCGCCGGGCCCCCGGAGCCCGGAATGCAGGCACCGTAGGCGCCGGGAGTGGATGAACGGGAAGCCTCCGGCGCCGCGGACGAGTCCTCCGCGGGCCGCTCCGGCGAGCCCGGGTCCGTGCCGGCCGGAACGGACGCGTCGGGCGGCGGGGAGGAGCGGGGTCCGGAGGTAGGCCAGGGCTTCCCCCGGCGGGGTGAGGCATGAGCGAGAAGCTGCAGAAGGTCCTGGCGCGGGCCGGACTCGGATCCCGGCGCCTGATGGAGACCTGGATCGAGGCCGGCCGGGTCACGGTCGACGGCAGCCCGGCCCGGCTGGGTGACCGGGTGGGGGCCGAGGCCGATATCCGGGTGGACGGCCAGCAGGTATCGCTCCAGCAGCGGCAGGAGGACCGGACCCGGGTGCTCGTCTACCACAAGCCCGAGGGCGAGCTCTGCAGCCGCTCCGACCCGGAGGGCCGGCCCACGGTTTTCGACCGCCTGCCCCGGCTGGGCATCGGGCGCTGGATAAGCGTCGGGCGGCTGGACGTCAACACCAGCGGCCTGCTGCTGTTGACCAACGACGGCACGCTGGCCAACCGCATGATGCATCCCTCCAGCGGGCTCGAGCGCGAGTACGCGGTGCGGGTGCTCGGCCAGCCGGGTCCGGAGGCCCTGCAACAGCTGGTGCAGGGGGTGGAGCTGGAGGACGGCAGTGCCCGATTCGAACGCCTCATGGAGGCCGGCGGCAGCGGCGCCAACCGCTGGTACCACGTGGTCCTCACCGAGGGGCGCAAGCGCGAGGTCCGGCGCCTCTGGGAGGCGGTGGGCGCCACCGTCAGCCGTCTCATCCGCGTCCGCTACGGCGCCTTGAAGCTGCCGCCGCGTCTGCGTCCCGGGCGCTGGGAGGAGCTGGATGCCCCGGCGGTGGCCGCCCTGCGGGCCCAGGTCGGCATGCCCGCGCCGGCGCCGGCCGCGCCGGCCGTGCCGCCCCGCGGCTCCCGGCGCCGCGGCGGCCCCGCCCGCGAGCGGCATGCGCGGCGGCGCTGAACCCGGCTCCGGATCCGTTCCGCCCGGAACGACCCCGTCCGCCGCGCCCACCCTGGGGGAGCTGTACGATCTGCTCCTGTCCGCCTACGGCCCGCAGCACTGGTGGCCGGGAGACGGTCCCTTCGAGGTGCTGGTGGGCGCGGTGCTCACCCAGAACACGGCATGGCGCAACGTCGAGCGGGCCCTGGAGGGTTTGCGCATCGCGGGGGCCCTGAATCCCGAGGCCATCGTGGCGGCGCGGCCGGATCGGCTGGCGGCCTGGATACGATCGGCGGGCACCCACAACGTCAAGGCCGCCCGCCTGCAGGGTCTTTGCCGCTGGTTTCTCGAGTCGGGCGGCTTCGCGGCGCTCGCCCGGTCGCCCCTCCCGCAACTGCGGCAGGCGCTGCTTTCGATCAAGGGGGTGGGGCCCGAAACCGCCGACGATATCCTGCTCTACGCCTTCGGTCGGCCGGTGTTCGTCATCGACGCCTATACCCGGCGGATCCTGGGTCGCCTGGGCCTCGCGCGGGGCGATGAGGGTTACGAGGCGCTGCGGGGGGCGATGGAGTCCGGCCTGCCAGCGGAGCCCGGTCTGTTCGGGGAGTACCACGCCCTGCTGGTGGCCCATGCCAAGGCCGTTTGCCGTCCGCGGCCGCTGTGCGGGGCGTGTTGCCTGCGTCCGCGCTGTCCGGCGGGGGCGGCGCCCGGGGAGGGGTGCGGAGCTTCCGCGAAGGCGCCGCGCCGGCGAAGAAAGACGCCGCCTGAGTGAGTCCGCGGGACCCGGCGCTCCGGCGCGGGGCGCTTCCCGGCCGGGACGGCGCCGGCTTCACGACCGCCCGTTGCGGCGGTCAGGCGCCGCTGGTGAGGGCGGCCCGGGATATCTGCACGGCCAGTCCCCGCAGGCGGTTGGGCAGATGGAGGTTGCCGCCATAGAGGACGAGCACCCGGCGGGGCTCCGATTCATTGATGGCGATGGTCTCGATCTGCTTGACGATGCCGGACTGCTTCAGCTCCTTCCCGAGATCGGGGAGCAGGAACACGCCGTACTGCCTGCGGTTGATGATGTAGTCGAGGGCGTCAGTGAGTCGCGAGGTCTCCGGGATGGGGATGAATTCGGCGGTGAGACGCCGCAGGCCCTGCTCCGGCAGCCACTGGTAGCTGGCCTTGCCGGTGCTGCGGTCCAGGTGCTCGAATAGCTCGAGCAACGCGCCGACGTTCGTCTCATCGAACAGGATGAAGCGATGGCCCGCGTCCAGCAGGGTATCCAGCTGCACAATCTCGTTCATGACGCTGCCGTCCCCCCTCTGGTTGATCTCGTCGGTCGCGGGGCAGTCAGTCTTCCCGACCCGGCGTGGCACCGTCGCCCACGCCCATGACCAGCCTTTGCGTTCCCAATTGAGAATACCTCTTGACGGCTTTCGGGCCTAGCCCGGATAGTGCGGCTTGTGGATCCCGGATCCCGGAACCCGGCCCCGGCGCACGCCGTGCACCAAGCCCGGCGTGCGCCGGGGCCCGGGCGGGGCGCCCGAATTGCCGCGGCGCACCCATCGAACCGGTTTCCCCGCGGGGGCCGGCCCGGCTTTGCCAGGGCTCGGGGTAGTGTGCTTAACTCAGGTGGGCGCCGGGCCTGGAACGATCGAGGCCGGCATGGAGAGCCGTCCGGTTCGGCTTTGTCCCGACCCGGGATCAATGGTGTCCTGAACGAGACCGGTGAGGAGTATGCAGCAGCCTACCCAGAACGCCACCAGCCGTACTCCCAAGTCCTCGGCCATCACCAGCCCCGAGTCGCTCTTCAATGCCCTGCGCCAGGTGCGCCGGGCCCCCGAGCTGCAGCTGGGTGACATCCTCATCGACCGGGGGCTGCTGAACCTGTCCCAGTTGCGCTCGGCGCTGGAGCGGCAGCGCATGGAGCCCGGCCGCCATCTCGGCTCCATCCTGGTGGAGATGGGCATGGTCTCGCGGGAGGACGTGCACTGGGCCCTGGCCCAGAAATTCGGCATCCCCTACGTGGACCTGGAAAAATTCGAGGTGCCCGAGAACGTGGCCCTCCGGCTGCCCGCCGATCTCGCGTTCCAGTACCGGGTGATCCCCATCGCCGAGGTGGACGGGCGGCTGGTGGTGGCCATGGAGAATCCGATGGACTGGGAGGCGGTGGAGGTCATCCGCTTCAACACCAACCTCAATATCGAGGTGGTGATGGCCGCCGCGCCGGACATCTCCCGGCTCCAGCAGCGGCTCTATGCCCAGTTCGACGAGACCGAGGCGCTGGAGGACCTCAACCTGGTGGGGCCGGTCGGCCCTGTCCGGGGGGAGGAATCCACCCAGCTGATGGAGCGCGAGGCGCAGAAGAAGCCGGTGGTCCGGCTGGTCAACGCCATCATTCTCCAGGCCATCAGCGCCAGGGCCTCGGATGTGAACATCCGCCCCGAGAAGTCCCGGGTGAACGTCTTCTACCGCGTGGACGGCAGGTTGCAGCTCATCCGCTCCCTGCACAAGACGCTGCTGCCGGCGGTGGTCAGCCGCATCAAGATCACCGGGCAGATGAACATCGCCGAGCGCCGACTGCCCCAGGACGGCCACGCCCGCATGATCCACCAGGGGCGCACCATCGACCTGCGCATCTCCGTCATCCCCACCATCATGGGGGAGAGCGTGGTCATCCGCATTCTGGACAAGGGGGTCGGGCTGCGGCCGCTGGACGAGGTCGGGTTCTCGCCCCGGGTTCTCGGCATACTGCGCCAGATGATGGCGCGCAGCTACGGCATGTTCCTGGTCACCGGGCCCACGTGATCCGGCA
>JAQVKR010000336.1 GCA_028694565.1 Gammaproteobacteria bacterium
CACCAGCTGGCCCAGAAATTCACCACCAGCACCGAGCCGCGCCACTCCTCGAGCCGGTGGTTGGCACCGTCCAGGTCGGGCAGGCTCAGAGGCGGGGCCGCCGGCCCGGCGGCCGCCGCCCACCCGCTGGCGGCGAGCAGGGCGGCCACCAGGGCCGCCCGCCGGATCAGCCCGCGCCTCACCGCGGCGCATCCTGCTGGAGCGGCAGCGTCCATTCCACCGCGTAGCGCGACTGCAGCTCCTCGAAGTAGGCGGCCATCCGCTCGGCCACCAGCGCCTGGCTCACCCGGTCGCGCGCCTCGCCGTACTCCAGCTGGCGGCCCGGGCGGCGGTCGGTGACCATGAGCAGGTGGAAGCCCTTCGGCGACTCCACCACCGCGCTGACCTGGTTGTCGGGCAGCTCGGCCAGCGCCCGCTCCAGCTCCGGCATTCCGGTGCCCGCCTTGAGCCAGCCCATGTCCCCGGCATGCTCCCTGCCGTAGCTGTCGATGGAGTGTTCCCGGGCCAGCTCGAACAGGCTCTCGCCGGCGCGGATGCGGCTGCGCAGCGCCTCGGCCTCCGCCCGCGAGGCCACCACGATCTGCCCCACCCGGCGCCGCTCGGGGATGGCGCCCAGCGCCTGGTGCGCGGCGTAGTAGTCCCGCACCACCCCCTCGTCGGGAATCCAGGTGCGCACCATCCGCTCCATCTGCAGCGCCGGCAGGCGCTCCGCGCGGAACGCCTCGAGCCGTTCGCCCACGTCCACGCCGGCGGCCTCGGCATCGCGGGCGGCCAGCAGCAGATCGATGCGCCCATCGATCAGCTCCCGCATCCGCTCGTTGCCGGGCGGGGTATCGCTCTCCGCGCCGAGATCGAGATCGCCGGCCCGGATCGCAATGCCCTCCCCCTCGGCCAGCACCGTCTCCGGCGCCGCTCCCCAGGCTGCGCGATCGTCGTGCACCACCACCTTGGCGGCGTCGCGCAGCCCGGCCAGATACTCCGCCCGCCGGAGCCGGTACTGCTCGCCCCGGAGCTGGGATCCGGCCGCGGCCAGGGCATCGGCGTCACCCTGATAGGTGGCGCGCAGCTCCGCGGCGGTCTGCTCCGGAAGGGCGACCGCCGCGCGCAGCCGATCCATGGCGGCCCGGTACAGCAGCGCGGTGCGGTACTCGGCGATCTCGCGCCGGAACGCCTCGCTCGCATCGAGGCCCTGCGCCTTGGCCTCGAGATAGAGCAGGCGCGCGGCCACCAGGCGCTTGAGCAGGTCGCCGCGCAGATAGGCCTGGTCGGCCTCGTCCATGGCGGGGAACTGGGTGGCGAAGGGTGAACTGGACAGTGCCTCCTCCAGCGCCTTGCCGGTGATCGGGTAGTCGCCCACGGTGACCAGCACCTGGGCGGCGGCCGGTGCGGCGAACGCCGCCGTGAACAGCAGTGCCGCCAGCCGGCGGCCGATTCGTTGCTTCACATTGATCATCGATGATTCGCTCCAGCCCTGCCCGTTTCCGCCGGACCGCGCCTGCGGCCGCGATCGGCGCAAGGTGCGGGCGGGCGGACGGGCCGTCGAGGTGCGCGGGGCGGCCGCCCCGCGCGGAAAAGTCGGGGCGGAGCCCGCGGGCTCCGCCCCGGCCGGACTGACCGACTAGTCGAGATCCGGGATCTTGCCGCCCAGATCGGGTGCACTGGCGTGCATCCACGAAACCGCCGCCTCGAAGTCCTCCAGAATGGGCTTGCCATCCCAGACGTGCTCCTCGTCATCGGCGATGAGCGGGACCCCGGCCTTGTTGGTCACGTGGCAGGAGGCGCACTTCAGCGGCCCGTGGGAACCATCGGGATTGTACTGGGCCGCCTGCCGGTAGCTGGTGACGTCGGTGTCGGAGGTCACCGGGTAGAGCCCGTGGATGGACTCGTGGCAGGTCTGGCAGGCCAGTCCCGCATGGCCCTTGGAGTAGCGCATCAGGCTGTACTTGCCGGGCTGGTTGATGGGATAGGCCACCCCGCCCTGACCCTCCACGAAGGGCGCGGCATGGCAGTCGGCGCAGTGGGGGGCGCCGGGCGAGAGCCAGTAGTCGCGGCCGTGGGTGGCCGCGTCATAGGGCACCGCGGCGGCGCCGGTGGCACCCTTGGGCAACTCGAGGGAGGCGGGATCCACCGCCGGGTTGGCCGACAGGATGGAGACGTTGATGTCGCCGTCGGCGTCCTTGGAGACCAGCGGACCGTTGCCCTGCAGGGCGATGACGGCGATATCCGGCACGGTGCGCTTCTCCGCCCAGGTGAGGAGGATGCCGGACTTGCCGGGAGTGTCCTCGCCCTTGCCGTTGAGCACCACCTTCGGATCGAGGTACTTCTCCTCCAGCTCGCGCTGGCTCACGCCGATGGCCGCGGCGATTTCGCTGAGCGGCTTGTCGCGCAGCGTCTGGCCGGTCTGCTTGAAGGCGTTCTCCAGGTTGTCGCGCTGGTAGAGCTCGCGGGAGAGCTGGTTGTGGCAGTTGGTGCACCACAGGCCCTTGCCGCCCTTGCCGTTGCCGATGCCGGAGACGTTGGCCTGCAGCCACTGCCCCACCGGGTTGAGATACTCCTTGGTGCCGGCGCCGTCCTTGTCCTTGTTGCGGTTGGCGTGCACGTCGCGGCCCACGTAGCAGCCGCCGGAGGCGTCGCGGTTGTCGCCCTTGGCGTAGGCGTTCTTGCCGTCCTTGGTGATGGGGTAGTCGTCCATCTTGCCGTCCTGGCGGTGAGCCGGGTGGCAGCCCTGGCAGCTGGCGGTGCGCCCCTCGGCGTCGGGCAGCGGCGCCTTGGTCTGGTGCACCGTGTGGATCGCCTCGGTCAGCGCAGGCACCTGGATCTCCTTGCCGCTCTTGTTCTTCATCTTCTTCGAGGCGAGCACGCCGATGACGTTGTCGGCATGGCACTTCTGGCACAGCACCGGGTCGCGGCCGAGACGGTTGGTGATGTCGCGGGTGCCCTGGCGGTAGTTCTTCAGGAAGCTGGTGCCGTTCTTGTCGTCGTGCATCTCCAGGATGGAGACGGAGGTGGCCTTCAGGCTGGCGATCCAGTCACTGGCCCCGAGCCCCTTCCAGAAGGCGTACTCCCCCTTGTAGAGGTTGTACTTGCTGCCGTTGGCCGTCTTGCTGGCATGGCAGTTGGCGCAGTTGGGGATGTCGATGGGGTTGGTGCCGACGAAGGTCACCGGCTTGCCGGTATGGCTGTCGATCACCGGCTCGCCGGAATCGGCGTCCAGCAGGCTCACCCAGGCCTCCTGGAAGGGCTGGATGTCGCTCTCCACCAGGGTCAGCGGGTTCTTGGCCGCGGCGCTGTCGTTGAACGGCGTGAGCGGCAGGCCCAGGGCGTCCCAGATGCCCGGGTTGGTGAGCACGATGGGCACATTGTCGAGCACCGGGGACTTGGTGTAGACGATGGTGCCCTCCTCGCCGGTGTAGTGCAGGAAGCCGCCCTTCATCGGGCTCGGCGCGGCGGCCCCGGCGGGGCCGTTGTCCTGGGGCACCGGGATCTGCATGCCCACGAACAGCTTCTCGCTGTCCTTGCTGGTCCCCTTGGGGTTGGTGCCCTTGAGATCCTTGTAGACGTAGAGGTGGGTGAAGTAGGCGTTGGCGACATTCTCGTTGTCGCCGTACTTGCCGTCGCCGTTCACGTCATAGGGCACGTTCCAGTAGGCGAGCTTGGCGCCCTCGGAGTAGGTGTTGTCGATGTGGCCGTAGGCCAGCTTGAACCGCTTACGGCCATCCTTGAGCACCGTGTGGTCCTCGGGGTCGGCCTCCACCACCTCCGGCCACTTCTTGTCGCCGCGGGCGGTCTTGATGACCTGGGCCTGGATGGAATTGTACGGCGGCAGGACGCAGCAGTAGCTGAAGTCGAAGCCGGTGCAGTGCATGCCCAGCTCGTAGTTGATGCTGATGTTGTAGTCGTTCTTGGGCTTGTTCGG
>JAQVKR010000337.1 GCA_028694565.1 Gammaproteobacteria bacterium
CCATCGACTCCTCCGGGCCGAGAAACACGCGATCGCCGTTCACCGGCGACTGGAAGGTCACGCCCGCCTCGCTGATGCGGCGCATCGCGCCCAGGCTGAACACCTGGAATCCCCCCGAGTCGGTCAGGATGGGGCCGTCCCAGTGCATGAAGTCGTGAAGATCGCCGTGGGCCGCCACGACCCCGGTGCCCGGCCTCAGCATCAGGTGGAAGGTGTTGCCGAGAATGATCTCCGCCCCGGTGGCGCGCACCTCCTCCGGCGTCATGGCCTTCACGGTCCCGTAGGTGCCCACCGGCATGAAGGCCGGGGTTTCCACCGTCCCGCGGGGAAAATGCAGCCGGGCGCGCCGGGCCATGCCATCCTGTGCAATCGGTTCGAACTTCATGTCAGATATCAATATATGCTTTCTTTTATGTGTTTTTATTAAACATTCGTTGCGCCAGACGGAGGGCATGGCAACACCACGGTGAAGCGGGTGCCGCCGCCGTCGGCGTTGGCGGCCCGGATTTGACCGCCATGGGCCACCACGATGTCGTGGCAGATGGCCAACCCCAGGCCGGCGCCGCTGCCCGCCATGCGCGTGCGGCTCGACTGCACGAACTTCTCGAAGATCCGCTCCGTCTCCCCTTCCGGGATCCCCACCCCGCGGTCGGTCACCGTCACCGCGACCGCGGGGTGGGACCGCCCCTGCCAGGACAGCTCGCCGGCCTGGAAGCGCACCTCGATGGCGCTGCCGGCGGGGCTGTACTTGATGGCGTTGGAAAGCAGGTTGCGAATCACCTGCATGATGCGATCCGGGTCGCACCAGACCTCCGTGGCGCCGGTCTCCACCCTCAGAACCACTTCCTGCCGATGCTCGTCGAGGAGTACGCCGAACTCCTCGATGGTCGCGCGCACCAGGCTGACCATGTTGTAGGCGGCCAGTTCCAGCTCCAGGCGTCCGGCCTCGAGACGGGACAGATCGAGCAGATCGTTGAGCAGCGACAGCAGCCGCTGGCCGCTCTCCTGGACGACCCTGAAGTAGCTCTCCAGCCGGTCGCGCCCGGTACGGGAGGACTGCTCCACCCCCAGGCCCGCGAATCCCAGGATGGCATGCATCGGCGTCCTGAGCTCGTGGGAGATGCTGGCCAGAAAGTGGCTCTTGGCCCGGTTCGCGGCTTCAGCCGCCTCCTTCGCCTGCTCCAGGTCGCGGGTGCGCTCGGCCACCAGTTGCTGCAGCCGATCCCGGTGCGCCCGCAAGGCCTCCTCGGCCTGCCTCCGCTCGGCATTCTCAGCCTGCAGTTCGGCCTTGAGGCGAATCAGCTCCCGGATCCCGGCATAGACGGCCAGCGCCTGGCGCACGATCTCCTGGTCGCTCTCCTCATGCTCCGATACGAGCGGCTGCAGATCGTCGACGCCGCCCAGCAGCAGCACCAGCCGCTCGCTCGGATGGCAGGCCAACAGCAGGCTCTCCACGCCCATGGCGTGGCGCAGACCGTCCATGACCTCCGCGCTCGAGGAGAGGTCGAGGGCCTCCGGGCAGCGGCCGCTGTCGCAGCCGAGCCGGAGCTCGGCGGGCGCCGCGCCGGAAGGAAAGCCGGCCGCGCTCAACACCCTGGCGGCGGAGCCGGACTCATCGCAGGCCAGCATCAGGGCCCGGTCCCGCCGGAGGGTCACCATCATGCGTTCCAGGAAGCTGATGGCGAGGCTGCCCGGGTCGACCGCCTCCCTGGCGAGGCGGTTGAGCTCGCCCATGATCTCCGCGGTGGCGCGATTGCGGCGCGCTTCCCGCCGGGCCTGGGTCAGCGCCTGCTGCAACTGCAGGATCCGGCTGCCCTGCTCGTCGCACTGGCGGCGGTAGAATTCGCGTTCCCGCGCGTTCGAATCCGGGCTCTCGGTCATGGCCGCGCGGAAGCGGGCTTCCCGGCAGGGATGGCGGTGGACGGAAGGTCTTTCACCACATCAGGTCGTCCGGAACGGGAAAATCCGCATAGGGGTCGTCCTCCCCCGGCGCCGGCTCGGGTTCGGCGCGGTGGATGAACAGCGCCGGCTCCAGGGCCTGGGCCCGCTCCGCGACGTCGGGCCCGACCAGGTAGTAGCCGCCGTCCATGCCGACGATGGCGAGCCGCCCGGCGGCGAGCGCCTTCCGCTGCCCGGCATGCACATAGATGCGCCGAATCCGGGAATCGCGCACGAAGTTGTAGGGCAGCTCGCCGCCTTCGCGCTCCTGGGCGTTGCCCTGCAGGAGATCGAGCACCTGGGCGGAGATCGAGCGTTTCCGCCGGACGGCCTCCCGTTCGGCGTTGAGCTCGCGGTCGCGCGCGACCTTCGCCGCCTGCGCCATGGCGGCACGGTAGGCCGCCGAGTTCTTGTCCGCCAGGGACCCGCCGCCCGCCCCCTTCTTTTTCTTCTTCTTGCCCTTGGACTGCTGCTTGCGCTCCGCGGCGACCTTGCGCCCGGCCTCCCGGGCCTGATCCTGCGTGGCCAGGCCGGCTTTCAGCAGCTGTTCCCTGAGATCGTTACCCATGGTCCTGTTTCCCGTTTCTCCTGCCCGACACCGGCATTCTCCCCATCCCCGGCCGGATTGGAACCCCGGCGGCCGCGAAGGCTCGGCTCCGGAGACATCGATTCATGCGTCAATCCGTTTCCGGCTCGTCGTCGGGCCGTTGCGGGGTGAGGAACATCGCGTCGCCGTAGCTGAAAAAGCGGTAGCGCTGCTCCACCGCGTGCCGGTAGGCCTTCATCACGTGGTCGTGGCCGGCGAAGGCCGCCACCAGCATCAGCAGGGTCGAGCCGGGCAGGTGGAAGTTGGTGATGAGCGCATCCACCGCCCGGAAGCGATAGCCCGGGTAGATGAAGATTTCCGTGTCACCCCGGAACGGCTCCGGCTCGCCGCCGCGGGCGGCGGTCTCGAGGCTGCGCACGCTCGTGGTGCCCACCGCGACCACCCTGCCGCCGCGCGCCCGGGCCGCACGAACGCGCTCACAGGCCTCCTCGCCAACCTCCACGTACTCGGCGTGCATGACGTGCTCTTCGATACGATCGACCCGCACCGGCTGGAAGGTTCCCGCCCCCACGTGCAGGGTGACGAAGGTGCTCTCCACCCCCCGGGCCGCCAGGCGCCCCAGCAGGCCCGCGTCGAAATGAAGCCCGGCGGTGGGAGCCGCCACCGCCCCGTGACGGCGGGCATAGACGGTCTGGTAGCGCTCCCGGTCGAGCCCCTCGGGCTCCCGATCGATGTACGGCGGCAGGGGAATGCGCCCCACCGCCTCGAGCAGTTCCAGCAGCGGCCGGTCGGCGTCGAAATAGAGCAGGAACAGGGCGCCGTCGCGGCCCAGAACCTCCACCGCCACCTCGCCTTCCAGATGCAGCAGGGTTCCGGGCCTGGGCGCCTTGCTGGCGCGCACGTGCGCCAGGGCGTGGCGGGCGTCGATGATGCGCTCCACCAGCACCTCCACCTTGCCGCCGGTGGCCTTCTCCCCCAGCAGGCGCGCGGGAATCACCCGGGTGTCGTTGAACACCAGCAGGTCTCCCGGGCGGAGGAGATCGACCAGGTCGGTGAAGGCGCGGTCCTGGAACATTCCCGTCCCGCCCTCCAGGCACAGCAGACGGCTGGCGCTGCGGTGATCGGCGGGATAGCGCGCGATCAGGTCGTCGGGCAGTTCGAAGTGGAAATCGCTGGACAGCACGGCGGCGGGTCGGTGGCGGCAAAGTGCTGAATATTAACGGACGGGGGTGCCGCTGTCATGCCTGGAGACGGGGGATGGTTCAAGGCCGCGCCTTGACGCGCCGCCAATCCATCACGCCCTCACGGAAGGGCGCGCTCGCGCAGCTCCGGCCGGGCCGCGCCGGCTCAGTGATTCAGCAGGGTGACAAGGAAATAGCCGGGGATCACCACCACGACGGCAAGGATTCCGTAGATGAGCCAGGGGCAGA
>JAQVKR010000338.1 GCA_028694565.1 Gammaproteobacteria bacterium
AGATCCTCGCAGTCGCCGTAGCCCGAGCGGGGATAGGTCCAGAACTCCTCCACGCCGTACTGCAGCGCATCCGTCATCAGGACGATCCCGCGGTTCACCGCCCGGTTCACCGCCTCGATCAGCGCCATCCGCTCGGGGGTCAGGCGCAGCGACTGCGGGCCGGAGAGATCGCAGGCGCCGGCCTCCCGGGCACAGAACTCGGCATAGGGCGCGAAGGCCGGGCGCACCGCCTCCACCGGCAGATTGAGCCGGGGCGTGGGGACGAACGCCCCGTCGGCCGCCGCCCGGGCGGCGGCCGCCAGGACCAGGCAGATCATCAGCACGGCGGGCCGGCGCCGCGCTACGCTCATCGCGGCCATCTCCGCAGCCGATCGGGAAACGCCGCGGCCCGGCCCTCGCGGCCGGCCGAGAGGATGAGGAGTCTGGCCATCGTCCGCGTTCGCTCCGCTGTCCGTCGACGCCGCCGGATGCCGGGCACCCCGCCGGCGGGGATCGGGCGGCCACGCGCTCCCGGCCGCCCCCATGTTTCAGGATAGGCCATGAGCGGTCCGGGGCCCGCGCCGCGGCCCGGCCGGACATGCACTACACTGTCTACCTGCCGCCGCCTGCCACCGACAGGGACAGCCGTCATGAACCCGAAGCTCAGCGAGCCCTACCGACCCCGCCCCATCCGCTTCCTCGGTCTCTGGGATACCCCCGGATTCCAGCTCAAGGCCTACGGCATCGCCCATGGCCGGGCGCTGCCCCGCTCGGCCCTGGTGCGCGCGGCCCGGGACCTGGCGGAAACCCGGCTCGCCGGGGTGGCGGCCGGGCAGAACCACTACGGCGTGGGCTTCGTGGGCATCCACGACGGGCGCGGCGGGAATTTCGTGTTCGTGGACTGGTGGGCGGACGAGAACGAGCTGCACCATCACGTCTGGATCTCGCCGCATGATCGCCCCGCCGGGCTGGAGGAGGTCACCTCCACCGGGCTCAGCGCCTGCGTCTGGGACCTGGCGGTCATCTGCCACGAACGCGCCGCCTGGTTGGAGTGTGTGCTCGCCAACCCCGGGGGACCGAATCTGCCGGCCTATCTGTCCAAGCGGCTGGAGGCGGATGTGTGACCGATCCCCGCCGGCCGGGGTTCAGGGCCGCCCGGCCGACTCGCCCCAGAGGGCCTCGAGGCGCGCGTCGCGGCCGCAGCTGTAGCGGTAGAACTTGTAGCGCAGCGGGTTCTTCTCGTAGTAGTCCTGATGGTACGTTTCCGCCGGGTAGAAGGGCCCGGCGGGCAGGATGGGGGTGACGATGGGCCTGTCGAAGCCGCCCGCCCGCGCCAGGGACCGTTTCGACTCCTCGGCCAGGCGCCGCTGCTCCTCGCCGTGGACGAAGATGGCCGTCCGGTACTGATCGCCGCGGTCGCAGAACTGGCCGCCGGCGTCGAGGGGATCCACGTTGTGCCAGAACAGCGCCAGCAGCTGCTGATAACCGACCCGGTCGGGATCGTAGACCACCCGCAGGGCCTCGTAGTGGCCGGTGCCGCCGGCGGAGACCTCCCCGTAGGTGGGATTCTCCTGGTGCCCGCCGGTATAGCCGGAGGTGGTGGAGATGACCCCCTCCAGCTTGTCGTAGGGGGGCTCCATGCACCAGAAGCAGCCGCCGGCGAAGGTGGCCACGGCCGGTTCCGCGGCCGGGGCCGGCCCCGGCACGGCACCCAGCAGAACCAGGCAGGCGGCGGCGAACAGGCCGATTTTTCTCAGTTCCATGTGTCTCTCCCGGCCGTCGCACGCGCGGACGGCTTCTGTGCAGTGGACCGGGGCGGGACGCGAACCCTTTCAGCGCGGCGTCCGCCCGGCGGCGGCCGATCCGTTCCGGCCGCCTGATGCCCGTCAGGCGCGGGATGCGCGCCGATCACCCAGACTGGAGCAGCCCATGTCCGTACTCATCGAGTTCAGCATCTTTCCCATGGACCGCGGCGCGGGCGTCAGCCCCGACGTCGCCGAGGTGATCCGCATGATCCGGGACAGCGGCGCCGAGTACCGCCTCACCCCCATGGGCACCATCATCGAGACCGCGACCATCGGCGAGGCGCTGGCGTTCGTGGAGCGCGCCCACGCGCTGCTGGAGGCCCGGGGCTGCGGGCGCATCTACGCCACGGCGAAGATCGACAGCCGGGCGGGGCGCACGGGCGGCCTGGAGGGCAAGGTGGCCGCGGTGCGGAACCGGCTCGATGCCGGGGCCTGAGGATCTCCGGCCGGGCCGGCGGCGGGCTCACTCACCCGCCCCCTCCCCGGACTGCATCCCGTAGAGCATCCGGATCTCCTCGGGCCAGAGGGTCTCGTCGATGGTCTCCAGCACCAGCGGCATGCCGTCGAAGCGGGGATCGCGCATGATGGTGCGGAAGGCCTCCAGGCCGATGAGCCCCTTACCCAGGCTGTGGTGGCGATCCACCCGCGAGCCGAGCGCCGCCTTGGAGTCGTTGAGGTGCATGCCGCGCAGGTAGCGGAAACCCACCACGGCGTCGAACTCGGAGAAGGTCTCCGCGCACGCCGCCGCGGTGCGCAGATCGTAGCCGGCGCCGAAGGTATGGGCGGTGTCGAGGCAGACCCCCACCCGCGACTTGTCCTCGACCCGATCGATGATGGCGGCGAGGTGCTCGAAGCGCCAGCCGAGGACGGTGCCCTGGCCGGCGGTGTTCTCGATCACCGCGGTGACCCCCTCGGTCTGCTCCAGGGCCAGGTTCACCGACTCGGCGATGCGGGCCAGGCACGCCTCCTCGTCGATCTTGCCGAGATGGGCGCCGGGGTGGAAATTGAGCAGCTTCAGCCCCAGCTGCCCGCAGCGCCGCATCTCGTCGAGGAAGGCCGCGCGGGACTTCGCCAGCGCCTCCGGCTCGGGATGGCCGAGGTTGATGAGGTAGCTGTCGTGGGGCAGGACATGCTCGGCCCGGATGCCCGACTGCCCGAGGTTGGCGCGGAAGGCGTCGATGCTCTTCGCGGTCAGGGGCTTGGCCTGCCACTGGCGCTGGTTCTTGGTGAACAGGGCGAAGGCGCGCGCGCCGATGGCCGCGGCGTTGAGCGGCGCGTTCTCCACTCCGCCCGAGGCGGAGACGTGGGCTCCCACGTATTTCACGGTGTTCCTCCTGATCGATGGGTACGGCGGGGCCGTGCCGGCCAATGGCCGACAATGTGACTCGGAAATTGCCGCCGCGCAACCCCGCCGGGGCCGGTTTCCGGCGCTCGGAGAGCCGGGCATGGAGGCCGCCGCGAGGCCGCTCCGGCCTCCGGCGCCTGCGTGGCCCCGCACGCGGCGGACCGCCGCCGCGGCCATCTCAGAGGGCCGTCGCGGCCTCCAGGATCGCCGCCCAGGCCGCCTCCACGTGACGGGCCCCGGTGTGGGTCTGGCCCACGCACAGGCGCAGGGCGAAGCGGCCGTCGAGACGGGTATGGGTGAGATAGAGGCGCCCGCTCCCGTTGAGCCGCTCCAGCAGGGCCTCGTTGACGGCATCCCCGCCGCGGTGGCGGAAGCAGACCAGGTTGAAGGGCACCGGGGCGGCCAGCTCGAACGCCGGGTCGGCGGCCACCCGGTCGGCGAACCAGCGCGCCAGGCGCACGTGCTCGCGCAGGTGGTGGCGCAGCCCCTCCGCGCCGTAGTGGCGCAGCACGAACCAGAGCTTCAGCGCCCGGAACCGCCGCCCCAGGGGCACGTGCCAGTCGCGGTAGTCGATCACCGCGCCGCTCTCGCTGTCCCGGTTGCGCAGGTACTCGGGCAGCACCGACAGGGCCCGGATCAGCGCCCCGCGCTCGCGCACGAACAGGCAGCTGCAGTCGAAGTTGGTGAACAGCCACTTGTGGGGATCGAAGCAGTAGCTGTCGGCCTCCTCGACGCCCGCCTGCAGTGGCCGGAACTCGGGACAGATCATGGCCGAGCCC
>JAQVKR010000339.1 GCA_028694565.1 Gammaproteobacteria bacterium
GGCTCGAGGCTTCCCTCGATGGTACGGGTGAGGGGTATGATGGGGGCGGCGCGGGCGCGCTGGCCGGCTCGGGCTCCGCCGCGGGCCCGGGCGGCGGCATCGGTGCCGGGCTCGGCGGCGGCACCAGCGCCGGTGGCGGCGTGGGCGGACTCGGTGCCGGCCGTGGGCGTTGAGCCCGGTTCCGTGAGGCAGTCGTAGTCGATTCAGAGTCGAAGATGAGAAGGTTCGAGACAAGCCTGGGATTGCTGCTGGCGGCGCTGATCACCGGCATCGGGTCGGCGTTCGCCCGGGACGGGGCGCCGCTCCCCGCCACCGGCTACCTGCCACCCGGGTTGTCATCCACCGTTCTCGAACCGGCGGAATCCGATCCACCGGATTCCGCCGGCTTCGGCTCTCCCTTCCGGGACGCGGCCGGGCGCGACGGCCGCGCGATTCTGCGGCCGGACCCCGCCTACAGGCTGGGCGCGGATTCCTCCTCCTTCGGCATCGGCCTCGATCTCGAGCAACAGCGGGAGGGCGCGCCGGGCGCGGAAGGCGGTGGCGCCGGCGGCGGCACCTGGTTCGGCATGGGCTACGAGGCCCGCAGGCAGCAGGGCGGGAGCGGCGCATCCATGGGCCTGGATTCGGGTTCCGGCCCCGCAGGCGGCGGATCGGGCGGCGCGAGTGGTGGTGGGGCAGGCGGCGGTGGCGCAGGCGGCGCGGGCAACGGCCGCTGAAAGCCGTCGCCGGAGCCGGCCGGGGTCAGGGATCCCGCGCCAGCGCCTCCAGGCCGGCGCGATTGGCGCAACGGAAATGGCCTTCCTCCTCCTCCACCAGGCCGCGGCGCTTGAAATCCGCCATGATGCGCGAAGCCGTCTCAGTGGATATGCCCAGGACCCCCGCCAGCACATCGCGCCCGACGCGGGCGGAGATCGGTGACGGATCCTCGTCGCCGCACAGTTGCAGCAGCAGTCGCGCCATGCGCACCGGCGCGGCGCCGGTCGCGAAGGCGGTGATGAAGCGATCGGCCTCGTCCACGGTTTCCTGCCAGCGGCGCACCAGTTCGCGATGCACCTCCGGGTGGCGCTGCTTGAGCCCGCGCAGGACCACGACGGGGATCCGGCACGCCTCGCTCTCCTGCACGGCCACGGCGGTGTGGTGGTAACGGCCGTCCACGAGCAGTTCCAGGCCGGCCACGCCCCCAGGCCGGACCAGGCGCACGATACGCTCGACCCCCTTGGGCAGATAGCGGACCAGCTTCACCAGGCCCGAGCGGAGGGTGTAGATGGAGTCCCCGCGCTCGTCCAGTTGGTAGAGGGTGGTCCTGGCGCCGAA
Source organism: Gammaproteobacteria bacterium (assembly GCA_028694565.1). Lineage (GTDB taxonomy): Bacteria > Pseudomonadota > Gammaproteobacteria > DSM-26407 > DSM-26407 > Thioalbus. Next base: position 1,315 of record JAQVKR010000339.1, read on the forward strand.
GCCGAAGTGATCGATGGGCGCCAGCAGCGTCGCGAAACTCTCGTCCGGTACGGGCGAGAAGATGGAATGGACCCGGATCGGGCAGTTCGTGCAATCAGCCCGGCCCAGCCAGCTCACGTCGCCGGAGCGGATTTTGGCGTCCCGGCTCACCGGAGAACCTCCCTGCGTCAATCAATACCAGCTCCGCCCCCGATGGCGGCGGGAGTTCCGAGACCGATTTTCTTCCGCTTGCGACAGGGCGTTGGTCGCGGGAAAGGGTGCGGCGCGAGGGAAAGGCCACGATCCACGCCCGCCAGGCGGCACTTATTGACGATACGTTGAGCCATTCGCTCCAAAAATGATCATTATCAAGTCATCCTGTTTTTTTCGTGATTGTCGTCAATGACGGATCGGGCCGGATAAAGAATAATTTTCCCATAACCATAACAACCCGCTGCCTTCCCGTTTCGACCCCACCCGGAAGGCGGGACAGAGACCACCCGAGAACGAGTTGTGGCCATGAATGGCTATATCGCCCGCCGGGCACGCCGTGCCCTGGTACTGCTGTGCGCCCTGCTTCTGCTGATCTCGACCCTGCTGGTCGGCTACTGGCCCTCGGCGCTGGATTGGTCCGAGGCGGTCCAGGGCATCAGCATCCTGTTCGGAATCCAGGAGGTTCCGGTCAGGGAGAAGGGCGCCGCGTCGCCCTGGAAGGATGGGGACGCCGGCGCCACCGGGGCGGCGCCGGACCCGGAGGTCAGGGTTCGGCCTGCAGCAGCACCGAGCGCGCGATGAGTTCGTGCCAGTGGGTGCCGGCCTTCAGCAGCGGGCTCATCTGGGCCTCTGACATGGGGCGGGTGAAAAGGAAGCCCTGGCCGTAGCGGCAGCCGTAGTCCTGCAGCAGGTTGATCTGATCGCGGTGGTCGATGCCCTCGGCAATGACCTCCATCTGGTTGATCTGCGCCAGCTCCGTGAGTGCCCGGACGATGCCCTGGCTCTTGCGGTTCAGCAGCATGGAGCTGACGAAGGAGCGATCGACCTTGAGGACGTCGATGGGGAAGCGGTGGAGATAGTTCAGGCTGGAGTAGCCGGTGCCGAAATCGTCCACCGCGACGCGCAGGCCGAGCTCCTTCAGCTTGTCCAGGGCGATGGCGGCCCGATCCGGATCCTGCATCAGCACCCGTTCGGTAATCTCGACCACCACGTGGCGGGGATCCACGCCGCTGTCGTAGACCACGCTGCCGATCCGGCCGATGAAGTTCTGATCCAGGAACTGGCGGCTGGAGGTGTTGATGCTCATGTAGAGCGGCGGCTCCTTCCGCCCGTGCGGCAGGCTCTCCTGGAAGCGCAGCAACGCCCGGCAGGCCTCCTCGAAGATCCATAATCCGATGGGGACGATCAGCCCGGTCTCCTCCATCACCCCGATGAACTCATCGGGCGAGACCAGCCCCCGCACGGGGTGATTCCAGCGGATCAGCACCTCGAGCCCGGCAATCTCGCCGGTCTGGAGGGAGACGATGGCCTGGTAGTAGGGGCGGAATTCGCGTCGCTCGAAGGCGTTGAGCAGATCCTGCTGGAAGCGCAGCTGGGTGAGGACGTAATCGCGGCTGTCCCAGGCCTGCTGGCGGTCGCGGCGCCGCTCGCTGTCGGACTTGTGCTCTTTCTGGCTGTGGCGATCGTCGGTATCCAGCTCGCGCAGCCGCTTGAGGATGACGTGCAGGAACAGCTTCAGCAGGGGATCCGTTCCGTCGAGCCGGTCACGGACATATTCGCGGTTGATGACCAGGACCTCGGTGTCCTGGACGGCGATGGCGGTGGCCGAGCGCAGGCCGTCGTCGATGAGCGCCATCTCGCCGAAGATCTCCCCCTCGGTGAGCAGCGCCATGACACGCCTCTCGCCCCGTTGCAGGGCAGCGATCTCGACCATTCCCTTCTCGATGATATAGGCGGCTGTGCCCGGCTCCCCTTCCTTGAAGATGATCGATCCGCTGCGGAACGTTTTCTTGAAATTCTGGGCAGTCACCCCATGCTCCGCCGATGCGTCCCGGCCTCCCGTAACCCCATGTTCAGCAAACAATAGCTTAGTGAAGTGGCGTTATCCAGCTTTGCCTTGCATGGCCCGAGCGGCGTTGTCGCACCCGCCCTCGATGAATATAGTGTCCCCTCCCCGCGGCCCCGGGAGGGCGCGCTTATCCCGGGGGCTGCGGCCTCCCGGAACAGGAGATGATCGAATGCCCGCCTATCTGCCTTTCGAAATCGTGATGGAGGCGCTGGAGAGCGGCATGCCGCCGGCGGCCGACGCCGGCTTTCTCGGCGCCCGGCTCGATCCGGCGGAGGCGGCGCTGGTGCTGCTGCCCGTGCCCTGGGAGGCCACCACCTCCTATGGTGGCGGCGCCGGCGCGGCGCCCGCGGCCATCGTCGCCGCCAGCCATCAGCTCGACCTGGAGGATGGCGCCCATGGCCGGCCCTACCGCGCGGGCATCGCCTTCCTGCCCGAGGACGGGACCATCCGCGCCCTCGACGAGCGGGCCAGGCCCCGGGCGCGGAAGGTGATCGAGGCGCTGGAGGAGGGCGGCGAGGCCGCCGCCGATCTGGCG
>JAQVKR010000340.1 GCA_028694565.1 Gammaproteobacteria bacterium
GCCACCGGCTCCGCCCGCAGCGCGCAGGCCCCGTCCAGGGCCGCCTGATCCAGCGCCGCGGCGTTGGCCTGGAAGCCGATCAGCCGCCGGGACAGCTCCGGCGGCGCCGCGCCGTCGAGGAAGGTGGGATAGGAGCAGTTGATCAGGTAGCCCAGCGGCGGAGCATCCACGGCGGCGTCGATGGCGGCGACGGCGTCGACCAGTGCGGTGCCGTCGAGCACCCGCCCGTCCCGGCCGATGATGAAGCTGAGGAGGTAGGGCAGGCCGCTGCGGGCCATGGCCCGGGCGATGCCCGTCGCCTCCGCCACCGCCGGCAGCGTCGCCGCCAGGAGGAAATCCGGCTCCGCCGCCGCCAGCCGCTCAACCTGCCAGGCGTGGAAGCGCTCCGACGCCGCGGCGGAGAGCCCCTCGTCCGGGCGATAGCAGTCGTTGCGGCATCCCAGCTGGCCGCCGATCCAGATCGGCGCGCCCGCCCCCCGCCGCGCCCGCAGCCCGCGCAGGAAGCGCACGCCGTCCCCGTTGAGGTCGCGCAGCTCCCCCGCCGCCCCGATTCGCTCCCGGTTCGCCCGCCAGGTGGGGGTGAGGATGAGCATCGGCAGCTCCGCGGCGGCGGCGATGGCGAGGTACTCGCCGTAGATGCGCGCCATCGCGGCGCGCCCGGGCGCTTCGTGGACGAGCGGCGCGTTCACCAGCGTCGGGTGGAGCGCCACGCCGCTCTCACGGCGCAGGCGCTCGACGACGGCGGCCTCCACCAGGATGAGCTCGTGTCGGTCGAGGGCGTTCCGGTCAAGAGGCGTCATGGGTGTTCCGGGTGGTTTCCGGTGGCGATGCGGTTGCCGGGGTCCGGCACACTTCCGCACCGGGAATGGGCCGGTGCCGCCTCAGGATGGCGCGGCGAGGAGGAGCTTTGCGAAGCTGCGCACCTCCACCACCTCCACGAGCCGGAAGCCGCCGTCCTGCAGCAGGGCTGTCCACTCGGCGAGGGTGCGCTCCCGCCCGCGGGTGCCGACGAGCATCTGCATGTCGAAGGCCGCAATGGCGGGATCGATGTCCCTCTCGTCGGCGACAGTGTCCCCGATCAGCACATGGGACCGCCGCGCTCCGCAGGCAGCCCTGAGATTTGCCAGCAGCCGGCGCCCGTCCCCGTCGCTCAGGCCGTGGAAGATGGCGAAGAGGACGAACAGGTCCCGTTCCGACGCCGCGGCGGGGATGGCGTGGAACATGTCGCCGGCCTGGAAATCGACCCGTTCCAGGATCTCCTCCGGAATCTTTCCGGTCCAGAAGTCCCGCGCGGTGTCGATGAGCTGGGGCCGATCGAAGACCACCGCCCGCAGCTGCGGCCACGCCTCGAGGACGGCGAGCGCCTTGCCGCCCCTGGACCCACCGACATCGATGATCCGCTCGAAGGCGCCCCAGTTGAAGTCCTCCAGCCAGGCATTGCCGATCAGGTTCTCCACCGAGTCCATCGCCCGGGAGAAGAGCAGATCGAAATCCCGGTTGCGGTCCATGTACTCGAACAGCTCGTGTCCGTTGGCCTCCCGGAACGGAACCCCGCCGCTGCGGATGCACGGCTCCAGCCAGTCGTTCCAGGCCCGGGTCATCTCCGGCGAATGGTGCATCAGAACCAGTTCGCGGATGCTCGGGCTCCGTTCCGAGCGCAGGTAGTGCGATGAGTCGTTGTTCGCGAACTCACGGGGGGCTGTTTGACGGAAAATCCCGTTCGCGGCCAGCATGCGCAGCAGCCGATAGAGATGCCCCGCATCCAGGTTGAGCGTGTCCGCCAGCTCCGCGATGTCCTTCCGGTCGTCGCCCAGCGCATCCGCCAGCCCCAGCCGGGTCGCCGTGTACAGGGCCCGGGACTGCCAGAACGCGGTGCTGATCTGCATCACCCTGAACGCCGGCGGGGTCAGCTTCTCCGGCAGATTCCGGATCCGTGCCGCAAGGCCCATCAGGAGCCGGAACATCCGGACCCGGCCGCGATTACGTGCCAGTTTCCCCATGGCGCTCTCCCTCGGTTGATGCCGGGTACATCCCCTTCTCTGCACGGGCCAGACCGGCGGCGAACAGTCGGCCGTTCAGTTCGGCCAGTTGCTCCAGGAATGCCCCGTCGAGTGCATGTCCGAGCTGCTCCTCGAACAGCTCCTTGAGGAGCATCGGCGTGATGGCGAGGCTGACGAAGGACATGCGCAACACGTCCGGATCCAATGTCGGCTCCAGCTCGCCCTTCGCCTTCAGCGCCGCCACCTTGCGCGCGCCGCGGCTGCGACCCTGCTCGAGCAGCTGCTGGATGAAGCGACGTCCTGGCCCCTGGTTCAGCGCCAGGACCTTGAGAATCAGGCGGGGAAAGCGGGGATGGCGGCTCATCACGCGGTAGTAGAGGCGGAAGAAGTCCGCGAATCCCCCGGCCGAACCCAGCATCGGGCTGTCGAACAGTTCGATGAGCGGTGCCAGCGTCCCGCGGATCATCTCCTCGTAAAGACCCTCCTTGCCGCCGAAGTAGTAGCGGATCATGGAGACGTTCGCCCCGGCCCGGGCGGCAATCTGGCGGGTGGTCACCCTGTGGTATTCGTCCGCCAGGAAGCACTCCAGCGCGGCCTCCAGCAGCCGCTCCCTGACCGGTGCGGCATCCGGAATGGTGTCATGGTCCATGGTCGCGTCCCGGGATTTCCGATACATGTCCGTTACCTTAGCACCCGGCCTCTGGCGGCCGTAGCGGTTTCATCAATCAATAACGCGGCCCCGATTGACCCGCGCACCGCCGCCGGCCGGCAGTTCGCGCCACAGCTGCCATACTTTTCCCAGAGACCCGATCGGCGCCCGTGGCGCGCGGGTTCGCCGAGGCGAGGAGGCACAGTTTGACGACACCCGATCCGGGCCGCTCCGGCGAGCCGAGCTACTGCCACCTGGGGGGCGTCGAGCCCCTGCTGGGCGCGACGCTGCCGGCGCATCTCTGGTCGGTGGCGGCGGCGCGGGCCGACGCGCCGGCGGTGATCTCCCGGCACCAGGCGCGGCGCCTGTCCTACGGCGAGTTGATGGCGGCCGCGGACCGGCTGGCCCTGGGGCTGCTGGGGCTGGGGTTCGCCCGGGGGGACCGCATCGGCGTCTGGTCCACCAACAACGTGGAGTGGCTGCTGCTGCAGCTGGCCACGGCGCGCATCGGCGCGGTGCTGGTGAACATCAATCCCGCCTATCGTCCGCGGGAGCTGGCCTACGCGCTGGAGCGGGCCGGGGTGCAGGGGCTGTTCCTCGTGCCCGCCTTCCGCCACAGCGACTACGTGGCGATGCTCGCCGGGGAGGTCCCGGAGCTGGGCACCGCGCCGGGCGGCCGGTGGCGCAGCGCGCGCTTGCCCGAGCTGCGCCGGGTGGTGCTCTTCGATCCGCGCGATCCCGATCCCGCCCGCCCGGCACCCGGCATCGATCTCTGGCGCGAAGTGCTGGAGGCCGGCGGCGGCGTGGGCGCGGAGGCCCTGGAGGCGGCCACGGCGGAGCTGGACCGGGACGATCCCATCAACATCCAGTTCACCTCGGGCACCACGGGCTTCCCCAAGGCGGTGCTGCTCTCCCACCACAACCTGCTCAACAACGCCTGGTTCTCCGCCCGCCTGCTCGGCTTCACGCCGGCCGACCGGCTCTGCGTCCCGGTGCCCTTCTACCACTGCTTCGGCATGGTGCTGTCCAACCTGCTCTGTCTCGCCTCCGGCGCCGCCCTGGTGCTGCCCGCGGAGCACTTCGACGCCGGGGCCTGCCTGGACGCCATCGCGGCGGAGGGCTGCACCGCCGTGCACGGGGTGCCCACCATGTTCATCGCCCTGCTGGAGGCCCAGGCGGAGCAGCCGCGGGCGGTGGAGAGCCTGCGCACCGGGATCATGGCCGGCGCGCCCTGCCCGG
>JAQVKR010000341.1 GCA_028694565.1 Gammaproteobacteria bacterium
GCTGGACGGGGAGCGGCGGCTCTGCACGCGGGGTCACTTCGTGATGGTGGCGCTGGACGCGGCCGGCAGGCCGACGCCCGTCCCGGGGCTGCGACAGGGGCGCCGGGACCCGGATTTGGCCAACCGCGGGGCGGAGCGGGAAAAAAATATAATTTAGCGGTTGCTAATATTAGATATTGCTGATAGTCTCTCTTCCCAGTTGCACACCAAACCGACAGACAACAACTGGAGATAGACCATGAACAAGCTGACCAAGGCCATCGCCATCGCCGCCGTCCTGGGCGCCTCTTCCCTGACCGCCACCTCCGCCAGCGCCTGGTGGGGCGGCAACCCGTTCTTCGGCAACGGCAACGGTTACGGCGACGGCGACTTCTCCTTCAGCATGCGCGGCAACGCCCGCGGCAACGGCTACGGCTACAACAACCCCTACTACGGCTACGCCCCCTACGGCTACGCTCCCTACGGCGCCCCCTACGGCTATGCCCCGTACGGCGCTCCCTACGGCGCCCCGATCGCCGCGGCCCCGGTTGCCCCGCAGGCCGAAACCAAGTAAGACCCGTACCGGTCCATCCGGTAGCGAAAGGGGGTGGCTTCGGCCACCCCTTTTTTTGTTTGTCAGACAGGATTTACAGGATTAGCTGTATTTTTTAAGAGTGTTAGGTTTTATATTTCATGTTCTTTTTGAAGAATTCAGGCATTACCCAGTGGTCTTCGAAGCCGGTTGCCGCCCTTTCCGATGCCGGGACGGGGGCGCCCCATCCGGCCGCCATGACCTGCAAGCCTGATGCATAGCGTCTTGTACACAACATCCTGTAAATCCTGTCCATTCATCTTTTCACGCCGTCTATTCCCGGAACCCGACCACCGGCAGATCATGCTCCACCGCCCAGGCCTGCCAGGCCTCGGGGTCACGGGCCCTGAACGCCTGCTCCAGCCCCTCCCGGGTCAGTTCCGCCAACCCCAGCTGCGCCTGCAGGCGGGCCCGGAAATGGGGCTCCAGCGCCGCCACCGCGACCCAGCCCGTGCGCGCGGCGTAGAGGCCGTATTCCGGCAGCGCGCCCGCCAACATCCCGCCGGCCGCCGTGAGCCCGTTGCGGAAGGGATCGCCGAACCCGGCCACCGCCTCGGACAGCGGCACCTCCGCATAGCCGCCCGCGCCGCTGTTCATCCGGCCCAGCAGCAGGGCCAGCGCGGCGGTCACCGCGCTGGCGGCCCCCGCCAGATCCGCCAGCAGGGTGCGCGGCAGGTGCGGCGGCGTGAGCAGCCCCTCGGCGGCCTGGTAGGTGAGATCGTGTCCCGCCTCGTCGGCACGGGATCCGGGGTAGCCGACGACCGCTACCCAGCACAGCCGCGGGAAACGCGCGGCCACGGCGCCCGGCGTCAGCTCCAGCCGCGCCAGCGCCGCCGGGCGGCTGGCGGTGATGAGCAGGTCCGCCTCCGTCAGCAGCTCCTCCAGCCGCAGCCACCCGCCCTCGGCCTTCAGGTCCAGGGTCAGCAGCTCCTGCCCGCTCCGCAGCGCCTCGTACCAGGCGCGGCTGTAGCTCTCCAGGGGGTCCCCCGCCGGCGGCTCCACCTTGATCACCTCCGCCCCGAGCGCCTGCAGGCGCCGGGCCGCCACCGGGCCGGGCACGTTCACCGCGAGATTGATCGCCCGCACGCCCGCCAAGGGACGCAGCGCCTCGCCATCATTTGTCAGCAGTTCCATGTGGACCCCCGCGCTTGAGATTTGTCAGGACGCGACCTGCACTTCCCTTGGTATAGTTGGGTGCCGGAATGCCGGCCGGCCAGCCTCCACCCGGCGACTCCGGGCCCGGCAGCCTGTCGGACTTGAGCGACCGCAGCGAGCCGAGAGGGAGAGCGGGGACCGATGGGGCCGATTTTGAGGCGCATAGTGGGTCTATGTAACGAAAAATCGACCTCATATGGAGCGCTGTCCCGCCGGCGCAGTCGATCGGTCTCAAGTCCGACAGGCTGCCAGTGTACTGCGCCACTCCTGGAGGTGCTTTCAGAGCCCCCCGAAATCGCCAGGACAAGGCGCGGTGCGCAGGCAATGGTTTAGCGCTGCAACGCGGTCATGGCGTTTTCGGGGGACTCCCTCCGGGCGCGCCGCTGAATGGGCCTCCAAGAGTCGCGCCGTACACTAGTATCGATCATACCGGGACGCCCATGGCATCTTCCGACAAGGAGCAGGAACCCACCCCGGGCCGCTGGCTGGCTGGCCAGCGCCACCTCGCCGGGACGGCCCTGAACCTGGCCGTCGGACTCGGCCTCGCCGGCGGGCTGCTCCTCATCTGGCAGGCGCACCTCCTGGCCCGGGTGGTGAATGGAGTGGTGGTGAACCGGGCGCCGCTGGAGGCGCTCTGGCCCTGGCTGCTGACCCTGCCGGCGATCTTCGCGCTGCGGGCGGCCATCGCCTGGAGCGCCGAGCAGGTCGCCTTCACCGCCGCGGCGCGGGTGAAGGTGGCCCTGCGCGACCGGCTCTACCGCCACCTGCAGGCCCTCGGCCCCGCCTATCTCGCCGGCGAGCGCAGCGGCGAGCTCACCAACCTGGTGGCCGACGGGGTGGAGAAGCTGGAAGCCTACTACGCCCGCTTCCTGCCCCACATGGCGCTCACCGCCCTGGTGCCGCTGGCCATCCTCGCCTTCGTCTTTCCGCTGGACTGGATCTCGGGCCTGGTGATGCTGGGCACCGCGCCGCTCATCCCCCTGTTCATGATCCTGATCGGCAAGGGCGCCGAGCGGCTCAACCAGCGCCAATGGCGGCAGCTGGCGCGCATGAGCGCCCACTTCCTCGATGTCATCCAGGGCCTCACCACCCTCAAGCTGTTCAACGCCAGCCGCCGCGAGGCGGAGGTCATCGCCGCGGTCTCCGAGGCCCACCGCCGCAGCACCATGAGCGTGCTGCGGGTCGCCTTCCTCTCCGCCCTGGTGCTGGAGTTCTTCTCCACGGTGAGCATCGCCGTGGTGGCGGTGCTCATCGGCTTCCGCCTGCTGTGGGGGGAGATGGCCTTCCTCCACGGCTTCTTCGTGCTGCTGCTGGCGCCGGAGTTCTACCTCCCGCTGCGCACCCTCGGCACCCACTACCATGGGCGCATGGAAGCCATCGCGGCGGCCGAGCGGCTGGTGGAGGTGCTGGAGACCCCGCTCCCGCCGGCGCCCGGGACGCCCCTGGCGCTGCCCCCGGAGCGCCCGCTGGGGGTGCGCTACGAGGGCGTGGGGTTCGCCTACCCCGGCGGCGGCACCGCGCTGGAGGCGGTGGATCTGGACCTGGCCCCCGGCGAGCGGGTGGCCCTGGTGGGCCCGAGCGGGGCCGGCAAGAGCACGGTGGTGAACCTGCTGCTCGGCTTCCTGCGCCCGGACGCGGGGCGGATTCTCGTCAACGGCGTGGATCTGGCCGGGCTGGAGCGGGAGGCCTGGCTGCGGGAGGTGGCGTTCGTGCCCCAGCGGCCGCGGGTCTTCCACGGCACGCTGCTCGACAACATCCGCCTGGGCCGGCCGGACGCCGATCCGGCGGCCGTGCGGGAGGCCGCCCGCCTGGCGCGGGCCGGGGAGTTCATCGACCGGCTGCCCCAGGGCTACGCGACCCCCGTGGGCGAGGGGGGGCAGGGACTGTCCGGTGGCCAGATCCAGCGCCTGGCGCTGGCGCGGGCCTTTCTCAAGGATGCCCCGCTGGTGGTGCTGGACGAGCCCACCGCGAGCCTCGACCCGGACAGCGAGGCGCTGGTGCAGGCGGCCATCGAGCGGCTGGCGGTGGGCCGCACCCTGCTGGTGGTGGCCCATCGCCTGGCCACCGTGAGCGGCGCCGACCGCATCGTGGTCCTGGACGGCGGCCGGGTGGTGGAGAGCGGCGCCCACCGGG
>JAQVKR010000342.1 GCA_028694565.1 Gammaproteobacteria bacterium
GGTGACCTCGTGGCCCCGGTCGGAGAGCTCGCGCCAGAAGGTCTGGATCGAGGTGGACACGCCGTTGATGCGTGGAAAGTAGACATCCGAGACCATCAGGATGCGCACGTGGAGGAACCCCTCTCGTCCGGTCATTCCGGCGGGAGTCTAGGGTGTGTGTGTTGATGGATTGTGACAGGGGTGTTCCGTGTTCAGCTTTTGGTCTTGGGCATCAGGCTTGATGGGGCGCTGACAAGAGATGGGGATTGCAGGTGCGGATTCATCCGCACAACAGCCGCCGGGTTCCATGCACTGCCCTGCCAGAGTCTGCGGGAAGCTCGCCCCGGGCAGATGCCTCTCCGGCTAGCAGGGAACATGCCTGCGAACCGCCTCGAAAAAAACGGACCACGCCGGTTCGTGGGGCAGAACGGCATGGTTGCGGCTCTCCAGGACGACCAGCTCGGCCCCGCGGATCGCGGCCGCCAGCTCCCGGCCCTGTTCGAAGGGTTGAACGGCGTCGCCGCGGGCGTGGATGACCAGCGTCGGTGCGGATACTTGGGGGAGCAGCTCCGTGACATCGAAACTGTCGAAAGCGCGGCGGAGCCTCACCGCATTCTCCGGGCTGGCCGACAGGAGTTGCTGACTCGCGAGGGATTCGATCTGCTCCCGGGTCCCATCCGGTATGTAGAACGAGCTGAATGCCTGGAGAAACGGCGACCCCGGCGTCGCCCATCCATGGCGCATCAGGGTCAGATGGACCTCGGCCTTCTCACGTTCCGCCGCCTCGGCGCGCAGCAGGCGGCCCTTCGCGTAGCCCCCGTGCAGCACCAGATGAGTCACCCTCTCCGGGAAACGGGCTGCGAACGCGATCGACACCGGAACCGCCTGCGAGCTGGCGATGATGGCGAACCGGTCGAGACCGGCGGTATCCGCAACCGCTTCCAGGTCGGTAACGAAGGCCTCCAGGGACAGATCCTCCACGTTCCAGTCGGAAAGCCCGTTTGCCCGCTGGTCGTATTGCAGAACGTGATAGGTCCGGCTCAGCTCGCCCAGGAAGGGCTGCCAGATCGGGCAGTGCCAATCATGTTGCAGGTGCGTGAGCCAGTGGCCCGCCCGCAGCAGCGGAGGCCCGGAACCGGACCGGCCATAGGCGATTGTCGTCCCGTCGAAGGACGTGCAGAAATGAATCTCGGGGGGCGACCCGCCGGGTCGCCTTCCGCGGGCATCGGAATCCTCGGCGGCTGCGACGACCTCCGCGACGAAGCGGAAACCGCGCCTTGGGAACGTCCGGATAATGGACTGGGTCCTGCCCGAGTCACCAACCGCTCTACGCGCCGCATTGATCCGGGCGTCGATGGTGGCTTCGGAGACGACGCGGCCCGCCCAGACCTTTTCGACCAGCTCATCCCGGCCCACCACCCGATGACGGTTCTCTATCAGGACGACGAGGAGATCGAAGACCTGGGGCTCCACGTCGCGCAGAATCCCGCCAACGCGCAATTCCCGCTTCTCGGTGTCGATGCGCGAGTCCGGAAAATCGTATTTCATCGGCTTCCGTCTCTGGAAAAGGATCGGCGCACGGGGTGAAGGAGCCCCGGGAAGGGAATCCTCCGCAAGGTAAAGCGAAACACAAGGTGCCCTGAAGGTCCCCTTCAAGCGGCCGCATCCCCGCCAGGCTAATCTGCTCGCCACTTATCGGCACTTTAGCAAAGCGGAGAAAATCATGAACCTCTCTTTCCGGAAGGGCATGGCGCGGGCAGCGATGCCCCTCCCTTCGGGCGACAACCCGGCCGGGGGCGAGACATCCCGCCGCCCCGTCACCGGGACAGGCGCATCTGCCGACCCCGCCCACGAAGACCGCTCTGATATCGGCGCTGTCAAGACACCTCACTGGAAAGGGCAGTGGCGGCTGATCAGGTATTTATAGGCGGCCGACACTCCCGCATTCCCGCACAACCGCCACGGTGCCGCCGATATCCCCACCCGCGCCGGGCTTGCACTCCCGGTCCGCTTGCCGCAGTCTTCTTTCCCAGTCCATCCATGCATCATGCGCCGCACCGGCCCTTGACGAGTGAACATGAGCGAACGATTCGAACCCCACAACGACCTGGAGCGGGCCCTGCTCGACGCCCAGGAGGGCCGCCTGGCCGAGGAAGCCTTCATGGCGACCCTGCTCCAGTCCCAGGTGTTCCTGCCCATCTACGACAAGGCCCGGATCGGCGGCTTCCAGGACTCCAGGTCGGCCCAGCCGCTGACGCTGCGGGACGAGGACGGCCAGGAGGTGGTGGTGATTTTCACCAGCCCGGAGCGGGCCAAGCCCTTCGTGGCGGAGCATCCCGGCTACGGCGGCGGGCTGCTCGCCGAGTTCAGCTGGGTGCTGGAGAAGCTCGGCGCCGGCGTGGCCCTGTCGCTCAACCCCGGCAGCGAGGTGGGCATCGACATGGAGGCCGACATGGTGGCCTACCTGTCCCGGCAGTCCGGCGACCCGGTCAACTGACGGGCGGCGGCCGGCGCGGGCTGTGCAACCCCGCGGCCAGAACCGATGATGGCAGGCATGGAAACGCCCAGGAAGGTCCCGTTCCGGTGAACTACTGCAGCCAGTGCGGCGCCACCGTCACCCGGCGCATCCCGCCCGGCGACAACCTGCCGCGCTACGTGTGCGACGGCTGCGGCGCCGTCCATTACCAGAATCCCAAGATCGTCGCCGGCTGCATCCCGGAATGGGAGGAGCGCATCCTGCTCTGCCGCCGCGCCATCGAGCCCCGCCGCGGCTACTGGACCCTGCCCGCGGGGTTCATGGAGAACGGCGAGACCACCCAGGCGGCCGCCGCGCGCGAGGCGCACGAGGAGGCCGGCGCGGCGATGGAGGAGATGAGCCTGTACGGGATATTCAATCTTCCCCACATCAGCCAAGTCTACACCATGTTCCGCGGCCGGCTGGGCGGCGGCCTCGCCCACCCCGGCGCCGAGAGCCTGGAGGTGGAGCTGTTCGCGGAGGCGGACATCCCGTGGCGGGAGCTGGCCTTCCCGGTGGTGCGGGAAACCCTCGAGCTCTATTTCGACGACCGCCGCCGGGGCGTCTTCGGGGTCCACGTGGGTGATATCATCCGCCATCCCGACCAGCGCCTCGAAATCCGCCGCTACTGACCCATGACCGAATCCGCCGATCCCTTTCCCGCCCCGCTCACCGACGCTGAAACCGAGCGGCTGCGGGCGTTCCTGGACTCCGCGGCGGTGCCGGAGGAGAGCCTGGATTTCCTCGGCGCCCACGGGTTCCTGACCGCGCTGGCCGTGGCGCCCCGACAGCCGGACCCGGCACGGTGGCTGCCGGAGCTGTTCGGCGGCGAGCCCCGCTATGCCGACCGCGACGAGGCCACGCGCATCCCCGCCCTGCTGCAGCGCCTGTCCCGCAGCGTGGCGCTGGATCTCTACCACGGACAGCCGCCACGGCTGCCCTGCCCGCTCGAGCTCGGCCCCGATCCCGACCAGGCCCCGCTGGCCGACTGGTGCTCCGGGTTCATGGAGGGGGTGTTCCTGGACGACTCGGCCTGGTTCGCCGCCGACGAGGAGCGGGTGGCGGAGCTGACCCTGCCGATGATGATGGCCTCGGGGCTGTTCGACGAGGACCGGGATCTGGAGCGGCTGCGCCGGGACCCGCGCCGCAGCCGCTCCATGGTCCGCGACATTCCCGATCTGCTCGTGGACCTCTACCTGCTGCTCCACGCCCCGGCCCCGAATCCCTGAGCCGTCCACGGCGGCCGGCGCCCTTCCCGGCCCGCCGGTGACAACCGTCACACATGCCATGTCTCAATCATGGTATGTGTGACCAGCCATGGCGGCCGGACCGGAGCGGCCGCCCGCACCCGATTGACGCAAACAAGAAAATACAAGACATGCCCC
>JAQVKR010000343.1 GCA_028694565.1 Gammaproteobacteria bacterium
GCGCCTCGCACAGGGCGCGGTCGATGTCCACGTCGAACCCGGTGAGCCGGCCTTGCCCGTCGATGTAGTTGAAGGGCGGGTAGGCTCCCTCGGAGGCGATGCGCAGCGGCTCGGCGCCATGGGCCAGGATGGGCGCGAGCATGAAGGCCAGGGCCAGGGCGAGGCCGAACCGGGCCCGCCGTGGAGTCCCGGGCAAGGGACGGCCAGGGCCGGAATCCGTGCTGGCGGGGTGGTGCGAAGCGTTCATCGAGCCTCCCGGAGCGTTGGGGCGCATCCCACTTGGGCACTTCCACCGATAGGGCGCGGATCGAACCGGATTCGGAATCCTCGGGTACGGCACGCGCTGCCCGGGCAGGGCTCAGCCCCGGTCGAACCGCCTCGCCGCGATCGGCGATGCCGGTCCCGGCCCCGGTCCCTTCGGGATGCGGGCCGCTCCTCCCTGGCGCTGTTGCAGCCGGCTCGTGGAGAGCCGCCGCACATCGCTCACTGTTTCTTGTCCGCGGGCAGGGCGCCCGTGAGGGCGGCCGCGCGCGATCGCGCAGAAGCGCCGGTCTGCTTCCGGGCGCCGACCCCGGACGGGGGGGACCCGGATGGGACGCATTGTCTGCTGGCGCTAGGGTAACTATAGCCTGTAGCGGGTGGTTGGGCAGGCGCGCGGAGCGCGTCGGCGCCGAACGGCGGGAGCGGCCGGATGGCGGGAAGCCGCGGCTCAGTCCATGACCCGTGCCAGCCAGAGTCGCAGACGCAGGCCCGCTTCGGTGGTGAAGCCGCGCTCGCGGTAGCGGATGATGCCGTCCCGCACCACGAAGGTGGCGGGTACCGCGCTCACGCCCCAGGCCCCGGCGATGAGTCCGTCGGGATCGTTGCGCACCGGCAGGCGCAGATCGCGGTCATGGAGATAGGCCGCCACTTCGCCGTCGCTCCCCGACCGCAGGGCGACGGTGATGACGTGGTGATCACCGGCGATGGACTCGATGCTTTCCTGTTCGAGCCGACAGACGGGACACCACGTGGCCCAGAAGTGGACCAGGACGGGTGCGCCGCCGGCCAGCGGCGCCGGCGAACCGCCCTCGAGCAGCGGGCCGGCCAGCGGCGGGGCGGGGCCCAGCGCCAGATCCCGGCTCAGCCAGGCATGGACGCCCAGGTAGACGGCCAGCAGCAGGACGATTTCCGCGCCCCAGCGCAGGAGCCGGCGGCGGGCGGGCGGGGTTTTCGGAGGCGGTTTCATGGGTTCGGTGCGGATCGCCGTGCCCGTTTCCGTCGGCGGCCGGCCCGGCGCGCGGCGCTTCAATCCCAGTCGATGGTGCAGTCCAGGTTGGCCCAGACCCGGTGCAGACCGGTGAGCCCCTCCCGGCACATCACCTCGAGCGGCGCCGCTTCGGGAAAGTACTTGCTGCGGTTGTTCAGCCACAGGAAGCCGGCTCGGTGGTTCATGGGGTGGATGCGGGCCAGCGATTCGTTGATGCCGATGATGTGGCGGGCCCGCTCCAGCACGTCCGGATCGTCGGGGAGGGCCTGCATGCCGTCGCGGTAGCGCTTCAGCGCCCGTGGCCGGGTGCTTTGCGGCAGCCCCATGAGCTCGATCTGCAGTTCGGGGGCGACGCGCCAATCCTCCAGGGCGTCGATGGTGCGCCGGGCGAGGCGCAGGCGCTCCTGTTCGGTGTACTGCGTGGGCATGGTGGTCATATCTCCTGGTGCGGTCCCGGGTGAGGGCATCGGCACCCCTCCGCATCGGCTTCCCGGGGCGTTCATCGCGGGATGTCCCCGGCCGTCTGGCAATCTGGAATGGTTCCAAACGACCCTAACACAGCGGGGGCCGGGGTGAATAACCCCCATGGGGTGGGATGGCCGCGCCGGAATAAAAAACGGGGTGCCCATGGGCACCCCGAATATCAGGGGAAAGACGCGTGGCACCGTGGAGGATGCGGTGGGCGGGCCACACGCACCGTAACTTCAGCAGGAGTCGTGCCAATTTTATTTTATGATTTAAATCAAATTGTTGCGCTGTCCTGACGGGAAGCCGCATGCATGGTTCTGGTGCCGTGCAGCAGGGCCGCGCCCCAGGATGGGGCATGCCCCGCGCGTTCGCTGATCCGCTCAGGCGCGCTTCCGCCGGCGCTCGCCGAGCACCAGCAGGCAGGGGGTCAGCACCAGGGTCAGGACGGTGGCGAAGGTGAGGCCGCCGGCGATGGCCGTGGCCAGCTGCGACCACCACTGGGTGGAGGGGGCGTCGAAGACCACCTCCCGTCCGAAGAGATCGATGTTGAGGCGCATCACCATGGGCGCCAGCCCGAGGATGGTGGTGATGGTGGTGAGCAGCACCGGGCGCAGGCGCTGGGCGCTGGTGCGCAGCACCGCATCGAGCGGTTCCCGCCCGCCGGCGCGGAGCACGTTGTAGGTGTCGATGAGGACGATGTTGTTGTTGACCACGATGCCGGCCAGGGCGATGACGCCGATGCCGCTCATGACGATGCCGAAGGGCTGGCCGGTGGTCAGCAGGCCCAGCAGCACGCCCACGGTGGAGAAAATGACGGCGCTGAGGATGAGCAGCGCCTGGTAGAAGCTGTTGAACTGGGTCACCAGGATGATGGCCATGATGAACAGGGCCACGCCGAAGGCCTGGCTGAGGAAGACTTTCGACTCGCGCTGCTCCTCGTCCTCGCCCTTGAAGGCGATCTCCACCTGCGGATTCCAGTCGGCCTGCTCCGCCAGCCAGCCCTGGATGCGCCGCACCTGGGTATCGGGCAGAACGCCCTCCGGCACGTCGGCCTTCACCGACAGGACCCGGCGCCCGTCGGTGCGGTTCAGCGTGCCCTCCTTGGGGGCGGGGCGGCGCTCCACGAAGTTGCTGATGGGCACCTGTCCGTAGCGGGTCTCCACCCGCAGCTGATCCAGCTGATCCAGGCCGCGCTTCTCCCCCGGGAGGCGGACCAGGATGTCCACCTCGTCATCGGCGTCATCGGGCCGGTAGGAGGCCACCTTGATGCCGTTGGTGACCAGCTGCACGGCATTGCCCACCACGGTGACGTCGGCGTCGAAGCGCCCCGCCTGGGTCCGATCCACCCGCACCTGCCACTCGATGCCGGGTATGGGGCGGCTGTCCTCCAGGTCCACGAGGCCGCCGAGGCTCTCCAGCCCCTGCCGCGCCCGCTCCACCGCCGGCGGCAGCAACGCGGGATCGCGGGCGGAGAGCTCGAGCTGCACCGGCTTGCCCACCGGCGGTCCCGACTCCTCCTTGCGCACCTCCACCGCGATCCCGGCGAGATCGTGGGTGCGACGCCGCGCCTCGGTCATCAGCTCCCGGGCCGGCGGCCGGGTCTGCCAGTCGGTGAACTCCAGCTGCAGGGTCCCGACGACGTCCTCGGCCAGGTCCTGGCCGCGCAGGGCCAGGCCGGAGCGGGCATAGACCGTTTCCACTCCGGCCATGCCGAGCAGCCGCGCCTCCACCTCCCGCACCAGGGCGTCGCGCTCGTGGACCGAGAGGTTGCCGCGGGCATGCACCAGCACCAGGGCGCGCTCGGGCTCCACCTCGGGGAAGAACTCGAGCCCGCGGCCGTAGAGCCCGTAGGCGCTGTAGACGCCGAGCAGCAGCACCACCGCCACGCCCAGCACCTTGGCCGGGTGGTGGAGGAGGCGTTCCAGGAGGCGCACATAGAGCCCGGTCAGGCCGCCCACCCCATGCAGGTCGCCGGACTCCGAGGCGGCCAGCCGGCGCCGCGTCGTCTCGTCCTCGTGGCTGGGTTTGCCCACCAGCGCCCCGAGGGTCGGGACGAAGACCAGGGCCATGGCGAGCGAGGCGCCGAGCGTGGCGAGCAGGGTGATGGGGAGGTACTTCATGAACTCGCCCACCACGCCGGGCCAGAAGAGCAGGGGCA